>NZ_NHNZ01000168.1:0-513 GCF_002727095.1 Halorubrum sp. C191
ATCAAGGAGAATACCTGCGGCTTCAGCCGCAGGATGAATCCGACAACTCGGAGTCAATCTACACTACAATAGCCACACTGAGATTTGGCAATCCGCATCTTAAAGTGACAGGCAATCCCACGTATAGATAGGAATCAGACTGGGAACAGAGCGACTCCCGTTAGTCCTACGATGGCGGCCTGTCCGCCCCAAGCAATGAGACAGTAATCGGAACCAGTTGGGTGAACGGTCGGTTCTTATAATGAACCGATACAGTGCCCGACTGCTGTACGCACCACAGAAAGTAACTCCAAGTCCAGCGAAGTCTGCCGGACTCCCCGAGGCAAAAACAACTCCGGGAGTCCGAACACGATAGAGGATAGGAGTACCGGGGGCTTGGCACTCCCAGCAGTCCCACCCGTCACAGTACGTGAACCCCACACGGATTCTCACCGTGTCGGAGTTCGGTGGAACTGTAAACCTGAAATCTCCAACGCTCAGGATTCCTCCGCGTTTAGTGATTAGGACATCTTA
>NZ_NHNZ01000140.1:0-5126 GCF_002727095.1 Halorubrum sp. C191
CCCGGAGACGACGAGCGCGAGCAGGGCGGCGAGCCAGGGTCGCCGACGCGTGTGGTCTGTCATGAGCGCCCGTACGGGTTCCCGCCCCGAGAACCTACCCCTCTCTCGGAGCGTTTATGTGGCGGACGCGCCGAACCCGGGTATGTTCGGCGTTCCGATCGGAAATTTCCTCTCGGGGGTCGCGTTCGCGGTGTTGGGCGTCGGCACTTGGGGGATCGGCCTCGGCGTCGCGTACCTCCTGTATCGCCGGTGGCGCGGCGACGAGCCCCGCGGCGGCGACTGAGTCGGCCCGTCGCCTTCCGGTTCGGCCACGTTTTTCACCTCGCTCATCGAATCTCGGGTATGACAGACACGGCGCTCGTCGTCGGCGGCACGCGGTTCATCGGGCGACACACCGTCGAGGAACTGCTGGCACACGACTACGAGGTCGCGATATTCAACCGCGGGAACCACGAGAACCCATTCGTGGACGACGACCGCGTGACTCACGTCGAGGGAGATCGGAAAGACGAGACCGCGCTGCGCGCCGCGAAGCTGTCGGTCGAACCGGACGTCGTGATAGACTGCGTCGCCTATCAGCCGGCCGACGTGGAGGCCGCGACCGAGATCTTCGCCGACGTCGACGGCTACGTGTACATCTCGTCGGGATCCAGTTACGCGGCCGAGGAGATCCCCAAGCGGGAGGGCGAGACGCCGCTGGAGCCGTGTACCGACGCGCAGGCCACCGACGACGCCCACGAGACGTACGGCAATCGGAAGGCCGAGGGCGACCGCGCGGTGTTCGCGGCCGCCGAGGACGGCGTGTCCGCGACGGCGGTTCGCCCGTGTATCGTCTACGGGCCGCACGACTACACGGAGCGGCTCGACTACTGGATCGACCGCGTGCTCTCGCACGACCGCGTGGTCGTCCCCGGCGACGGACAGAACCTTTGGCACCGGGCGTACGTCGAGGACGTGGCGAGCGCGCTGCGGATCGTCGCCGAGCGCGGCGAGCCGGGCGCGGCGTACAACGTCGGCGACCGACGCGCGCTCACCCTACGAGAGACGTTAGAGACGATCGCCGACGCCGCCGGCGTCGACTGTGAGGTCGTCCCGGCGAGCGACGACGCGCTCGCGGCCGGCGGGCTCGACGCCGACGACTTCGTCCTCTACCGCGAGTACCCGCACCTGCTCGACACCTGCGCGCTCGCCGACCTCGGCTGGGAGTCGACGCCGGTCGACGAAGCGATGGCACGGACCGTGAAGGAACACCGCGAATCTGACCGCGACGGGAGCGAGTGGGACCCCGGCCGCGAGGCCGAGGAGCGGGTCATCGGCGTGAAACAGACGCTCTGAGAGAGTGGTCTCGGCGTAGCGCGGAGCGACGTTCTCCGCGGGCCGGAGCGTGTCAGTACGCGGCGTCCCACCGCGTCGGCTTCCGGCGGTTGCCGCAGTTGCGACACTCCATCCGGTCCATCGTGTCGATCGCGACGTCCGTTCCCTCGCAGTTGCCGCAGAGGTAGCCGTACCGGCGCTCGTGGTCCGCGTCGACGTAGGCGACGTAGAACGGCGCCAGCGACCCGCGCTCGCTCTCGTCGAAGGCGACGTGGACCCGGTCTCCGTCGTCCGTCTCGTAGATTGCCTCAGAGATGCCGGTGAGGCGACCGATCTGCTTCCGGTACTCCCGTTCCGCGAACGGCTCGCCGCCGATGTCGACGTCGCGCTCGCCGGCGAGCTCGTACCCCTCTCGCTGGTAGAACGCCGTGCCGGCCTCGTTGTCGGCGAGGACGCGCGCCTCGATCCGGTCCACGTCGGCATCCCGGAGCGCGGACTCGACCCGTTCGAGGAGCGCGGAGCCGATGCCGGACTCCCTGTGGTCGGGGTGGACGTGGAGCCAGTCGATCTCGCCGACCCGCTCGCGGCGGCCGACGACGTAGCTCTCCGCGAACCCGACCACGTCGCCGTCGACGGCGGCGACCGGGAACACCGCGTCGTCGTCGTCGATGTCGTCCCCGAGGTCGTCGGCGTCGTACCACTCCTCGACGGCCTCGTCCAGCAGCTGTTCGCCGACGGCGTGTCCGTACGACGCCACGAGCGACTCGCGGGCGACCGACCGGACCGCGTCGACGTCTTCGACCGTTGCGGCGCGTAGGTCCATGCGGACGGATCACGCTCCGGCTACAAAAAACTCGGTCGGCGTTCCCGCCGTCGGCGCGACTGCTCCTCGATTCAGACCTCCCACGTCTCCCGGGTGTAACACATCTCCCAGAACGCGTGTTCGAGGCGGGCGCTCCGCAGGAACGCCGCGCGCATCGCGTCGCGCTCGCCCGGGTACGCCTCGCCGTACCGGTCCACGAGGTCTCGCATCCACGCGACCGTCTCGCGGAACGCGTCGCTGTTGTACTTCTCGATGAACGGCGTGTACCGGTGGGTCTCGGTCGCGAGGCTCGCCATGTGGTCGGCGACGTCGAGGTACCCCTGCCCGCACGGGTAGATCGCGGCCGCGATCTCCGCGATCGACCCCTCGTGGGCCGTCCGGACGAGGAAGTCGGTGTAGGCGGCGCAGGTCGGCGCCTTCTCGACCGCGTCGAGGTCGTCGACGGAGAGCCCGTAGTCGGCGGCGAACGACCGGTGGAGGTCCATCTCGTCGTCCAGCGTCGCGTGCGCGGTCGCCGTCAGCCGCCGCGTCGTCTCCTCGTCGTCGGCCTTCGTACCGGCGAGCGCGAAGACGCGCGCGTAGTCGAGCAGGTACCGGTAGTCCTGTTTCACCCAGTGACGGAACGCGCCCTCGTCGAGCTCACCCTCCGCGAGTTCAACGACGAACGGGTGTCGCTTCTGTGCGTCCCAGATCTCTGATCCGGCCTCGAGGAGTCGGTCGCTGAAAGCCATCGCATCGGTCCCTCGTCTTGCGGCGAGTTATAACTAACTAATACCACTAGGTGGTGGCAGCAGAAAGACCCTCGTCGGGACCGTGCTCGGTCGAGCGAAAACCCGGCGAAAGTGCCGGGAAAACGGTTCGGAGGCGTTCGAGCGAGAAAGAGACGCCGCGAGTCGTTACGAGATGGAGTACGTCGCGGCCGCCATCAGCAGCATGGTGAGCGCGAGCGCGAGCCCCATCAGGTAGGTCAGCGAGCGGTTCTCCCACTTCAGGTGCTGGAAGTACGCGACGATGAGCAGCGTCTTGACCGTCGCGATCACCAGCGTGCCGCCGAGCGCCTGCGCGTAGGTGAACTCGATGAACGACGTCTCGAAGAGAGCGAAGTTCAGCGTCGCCGCGACTAGGAGGGCGACGTATATCGCCGAATACATTTTCACGGAGTCGTGCGCCATCTTACTCACCCCTTCGTCCCTGCGCTTAAAGAATTAACCATCCGGGGTACCCGCTGCGGCGACGGCGAGGTCCGTCTCGGCGTCTCGGATCCCGAAACGCCTATCAGCGCGACGACCCCATCTGCGTCCGGTCGCAGCCCCGACCGGTACCCCTCGTGACTCCGCTCGAACCGACGGACGACCTGCTCGAATCGCTGTACGTCGTCAACAAGGTCGCGAAGCAGTTCGCCGACGAGGCCACCGCCGCCTACGAGCGCGGCGACGTGACCGAGAGCAACGTCCGCTCGGCGCGGAAAGACGCCCTCTACCGGCTCAAAACCGCCGTCCTCTCTAGGGTCGTCGCGTACGACGCCGACGGCGTCACCGGCGAGTACCACGCCATCAACGGCGACGTGTGGCTCTTCCTCACGGTCGGCGACTGGCACTTCCACCAGCCGCCGCACGCGATCGGCGGCGACCTCACCGACGCGATCGCGATCTCGAACTCGCCGGCGGACCCGATCGACGCCCCCTACGAACGCGACGCCAGCGTGGAGCGCTCGGAGCGCACGCTGGAGGAGGCGCTGTCGCGGCTCGCCGAGGCCGGCGCCAACGCCAACGACCACCTCGCGCGGCCCACGGTCACCAGCGAACGCGACCGGATCGTTGACGTGCGCTGGTCGTTCCTCTCGTGAACGCCGAGCAGGCGTGAAAAAATCGCGCTCGCGTTCGAACCGCGCGAAGTGGGCCGCTTACGCTTCGACGACTTCGATGGCGCCGAGCATCCCGTTCGCCTGGTGGGGGGTACACTGGTACAGCTGGATCCCCGTGTTGTCGAACGACTGCTCGAACGTGTGCCCCTCCTCGGAGACGGAGTCGCCGCTGTTGAAGTCGGACTCGGACCCCTCGACCGAGGCCACGTTGTGCGCGCCCCCGTTGCCGGTCCACTCCCAGACGACGGTCGTGCTGGAGTCGATGCGGATCGCCGCTGGCGAGAAGGCGAACCCGACGTCGCCGGCGCCGACCTCGACGGTCACCTCGTCCTGTCCCGTGAAGTCCATGATGGTGCCCTCGTACATCCGGGCCTCGGACAGGTACTCGTCTATCTCGCTCGGGACGTCCTCGACGGCGCTGCCGCCTCCGCCGGAGCCGTCGGAACCGTCCGACCCGTCGGAGCCGTCACCGCCTCCGGAGCAGCCCGCGAGTGTCCCGATGGTCAACGCGGCGCCGGTTCCGGCGAGATACCGCCGTCTGGACAGTTTATCAGACATCACTTTTCGTAGGGGTCGAAGCCTTACAAACCCCGTGATAGCTTCCGGTTCGCAGGAATTTCCCGAGCGGCTATGACTCCGGTCGGCGGGCGGTCGCAGCGCGCCGCGAAGGGCGGACTTATCGCCCTCCGACGCCTCGCGAGAGCCATGCGCGAGGACGCGCTCGCGACCCGGCTCGTCGAACACTACGAGGCGACGGCCGAGTCGCCGGCGATCCGGCTCGAGGAGCCGTACGACGCCGACGGGCGGCAGGGGGTCGTCGACCTCTTCGTCCGAACCCGAACGCCCGAACCGGTCGACCGCGTGATCGAGCTCAAGGCCGACGCCGCGGTCCGCCGCGCCACCGGCGCGAACGAGATCCTGCGCCAGTACCGCCGGATGGAGCGGTACTTCCACGTCGACGAACGCCACGCGCTCCGCCCCAAGCTCGGTCGCACCGAGCCGGGCGCGCGCTACCTCCTGTGTTTCGCGCCGACGCCGACCTGCGTCCACCACGTCGCGGAGAACCGCACGCTGTACGGCTCCATCGACCCGGACGCGCGGGCGGGCGACGTGCCCGCGGTCCGC
>NZ_NHNZ01000045.1:0-3195 GCF_002727095.1 Halorubrum sp. C191
GATGTGATCGACTGAGGTTATACCGCTCACCATGCTCCGAATTCAACTGTCGCCAGATGCCGAGGAGATTGATCAGCCATGAGTTCGGCACTTGTAAGACACGCCTCCGCCGACGCCCCCAGCCGGGATGAGTTCAAGCGACTACTCCGAGCGGCCGGGCTCGCCGACACTCCCGGCCGCCGGGTGGAGGACAGATTCATCTGCCACGCCAGCGGGCGGCTCACTCTCCGGTCGGGTGAATTGATACATTTCCATGAGGGGTGGGTCGACCGCGACAGGAAGATCATCAAAATCCCCGGGCTCGATGACTGCTCGTGTCGGTACTGTCGCGAGCGCGTCCAAGAACTCGCCGAGACACACGACGACGTCGACGCCGAGAACGCGCTCGAGGTGTACTGGCAGCCGAAATATGAGGCCAGCATCCGCGCGATCCCCTACGGCTACTCCGAGCGCAGTATCGAGATCGTCGAGACGTTCGTCGACGAGGTCGGCCACCTCGACGTCGCTCAGTCGACGATCAATCGCCGGGTGAACACGCTCCAGGAACGCGCCAGCCTAGATCGGCTCTACCCGCATGCGCTCCGAGCCGCTGCGGCGTTCTACTGGGCCGAGCAGGGGATGGAAGCTCACTACCTCCAAGCACTGATGGGATGGGAGGATATGCGGGTCGCGGTCGCCTACATCCAGGCCACCGGCAACCAACTCGCCGACCGGATCAACCAGCTCGCCAGCACCGACACCGAGGAGGACCACACCGTGACGGATGCGGCCGAACTCCCCGATCCGACAGCGGCCGTATACGACGCCACCGATGGGACGAATCCGCGGTCCGGCCCCGAACCGGAGTACCTCCACGACGACGAGGAGAGCCAGCACCCCCCGACGATCGAAGAGACACAGAGCAGCACGCTCGATGACTTCGCTTCGGCGTAAAAGCCGAGGTGCTTGATGTCGACGGTGTTTTTTGTGTATCGAACTCCGTCATCATCGCCCCTTGCTATTTTACAGAGGAGCAGTTCTCACAAGCGTCAGGAGCTCGAAACACTCGGGGTGTCGAAGGGCTGTTGCCGCTGGCGCTCCTCGCCTCAGACACGATGTACCGACCAGGTCACTACGGCGCCTCGCTCGTCGCGTACGCGCCGGTCGGGTTCGTAGCGATCGCCCTCGGCGGCGTCGAGCTCGCCCTCGCCGGCGGCGCCGTCGCCGTCGCCGGTGCCATGGTCCCCGACTGGGATCAGCGCGTGCCGTTCGTGCGCCACCGCGGACCGACACACACCGTGTGGTTCACGCTCCTCGTCGGCGGCGTCCTCGCCGTCGCGGGCGCTCTCCTCGGCAGCGCTGCCGGCTTCGCCGGCGCCGTCGTGCTCGGTGCGTTCGGGTTTGTCGTCGGTGCCACGATCGTCGTCGGCCACCTCCTAGCGGACGTGCTCACACCGATGGGTATCCGCCCGTTCGGGCCGCTCCGAGACGACACGTACACGCTCGACGTCGCGAAGGCGGCGAACCCGATCGCGAACTACGCGCTCCTCGCGCTCGGCGCCGCCGCCTCGGTGGTCGCAGTCGGTGCTGGGGGTGCCGTTGCGGGTGTGCTTGGATTGTGACCAGGCCGCTGGGTTTGTCTTAACCATCATATTGGATACCGAGGTCCACCAAGTCTTCGTGAACTACGTGGCTCCCACTGACCTCTAGTCGAACCAGTTGTTGCGGCAGGGGGTGTAGGCGATTTCAATCATCGTCGAGGTGTACCTCTAGGAGGTCGTCGAGGTAGGCGGTTCGCTTCCAGTATAGCTGGTAGCCGAGCGCACCGACGTCGGCGAGCTCGTCAGGGACGCGGTCGGAGACACCGTTCTCGTACTCGTGCTTGAGGAGGGCCTGCGCGAGTTCCCCGATCTCCTTGACCGTCGCGAGGGCGACCGGCGTGCCGCCGCCGAGGACCGTGCTAGAGTAGTAGTCGGTCTTCCCCTCGGTCATCGCCACCAAGAAGTATCCCATCAGCTCGTCGGGGTCTTCGAGGGCGTCGCGAGCAACGTCGACGTGGTCCGGGAAGTCTTCGTTCGTGTCGGCACCGTACGCGAGGGTGAAAGCTGTCTCGGAGCTTTCTGATAGTGGATTGGACTCATTCAAACAGCAGTGGATTGGTACCACTCTCTATCTCCACTACCTGTCAAACGAAACACCGGATGACGTCATGGTGGATTTTATTCCGACGTTGCGTCGTGAGATCTCGAACGACGAGATCATTGCCGTGATTGAACAGCTCTTAGCAGAGGAGATTCATCCGACCCAGTGGCTGAATTTCAGGCAGACCATGGACCCGATTGAGGTCCCTCAGACTGGATATCAATACACACTTGATATCGATACAGATGAGTCATTCAAGGACTGGCTCAGTCATCGGCAGGATGTCTTGACAGCCAGTATGGGAGGTGGATTTATTGACCAGTCCGGATTCGCGGAGAGGCTTCAGGAAGAAATCCAATCAACTGACCAAGATCCAGTTGAGGACGAAGATTCAGCATAAGTCGATCATCCCCTCTGTTTCAAGAATCTGCTATGAGTGCGGGACAGTGACGAGAATGGGCATAGTAGCCAGTATATTCTGGCTAATCTGTTTCAGATAGACCTCCTGCGAACGTGACTGACATCAACTACAGGGTACGCATATGTCTCGGTTGTTGAGTCGATTCTGTACGGAATGCCGCTCAACGGCCGAATGCTTATCACGCCGCTCAGGTAACACGGTGATAATGAGCACCGAAACGAGTACGAACGACGACGTCCGGAGTGGGCGAACGATTACGCTCACTCAGGCGGACGACGGCTGGTGGGTCGCCCGTGACGAGGCGACTGGTGTCGCAAGCCAGGGTGAGACGCGGCAAGATGCCCTCGACAATCTTGACGAGGCAGTCGCACTTCACAAGGGAGAAACTGGTGACTCGGTTGACAATTGGGAGGAGGAAAAAGAAGTGCTTGAGGAACTTGGTATCGATCCTGATGAAGTCCAGCAGGCTCGCGACGAGAACGATGGCCTCCCCGAGTTCATGCAGTAAGTCGGATGGGAGCGCCTGAGTTTTCTGGACGCGATGTCGTCAAAGCACTCTCGAAAAATCGTTTTGCCATCGTTGATCGGACCGGCAGCCACGTCAAGCTTCGATACGAGCACCCGACGAACGACGATGATGTCCGTGTCGTCTC
>NZ_NHNZ01000069.1:0-1141 GCF_002727095.1 Halorubrum sp. C191
AACGTTCAAAGCTGAGTTACCAAGTCAGGCCCGCTCGGCCGTACAGCAGTATCGCAAGATTCTGGACCCACCGACGGAGGAGTGGCCGGTGTTCCCGACACAGCACGCGCCGTCATTATACGAGTGTGCGCGTACGGAGCTTGGCAATCGCGTAGATAGCTTGGAAGCCGAACTCGAGGCAGACGGTCCAGACGCAGTTCTACGTCGGTATGAGATTTCCCCACCATCGATCACGACTGAGACCGTTCGGAATATCTTCCGCCGACTCTGCAAGGAGGGTGAGATCCCTGTTGAGGGCGAGCACGAGTACTTGAAACCGCACGGAGCGCGCCGCGGTGCTGGCGAGGCCCTCTATCGGGCAGAGGGTGCTTCAGCGGCTCAACGTGCGCTTCGCCACGAAGATCCGTCCACTACATCAAAAATGTACAGTCACATTGAGGCGAGCGAGCAGGCGGAAGTCGCGAGTGACGCATTCGAGAAAATCGACGAACAAACCACGACCGCGGACGATGTCAGCTGAGAACTTCTCGTTTACCCGATTAAGTCCAGAACGAGCGAGTAACGCCTTCACCTCCCACAACCGGGGGAGCAGACGGGAGACCGTCGATATCTCGGCAGTCTTCGAGTCCGGTGATTTGGAGGCGTACGCAATTCAGTACGAAACAACGGCCCAGAAACACTGGGTCCGAATGCACGAGCAGCGTTCAAACGAGAGTTTCGAGCACCTACGGTTGAAGGTTGTACTCGCGGATTTTCTCTACCAGCTCGGGCACGATGTTGCTCGCCCGCTTGAGGAGTGGGAGCAGAATGAGTGGCGAGTTATCGATCGGGACGTAGTGTACACGTGCTTCGAACGGCAGTACTCAAACGGCCGTGCCGACATCGCGTATTTCGAAAATGGCACCCATATTATCGGTGAGGCCGGGAACTGTCCAGCAAAGAAACTCATAAGGGGTGGTGTAGATGCGGATAATGCGGTTTTCTTGCTGTTACCGTACGGTTGGCTGGAATTCGAAACCGAGCGATCAAAGCCAGTAATAGACATCGATGAGATTGATGAGCAGATCTCAGCGGCGGACGCGTTCCCGGCGCTGTTCGATATCACTGCGGAGATTGTGGCCTTCATACTCACGGACATAAA
>NZ_NHNZ01000057.1:0-4864 GCF_002727095.1 Halorubrum sp. C191
TTCCATTATTCATAGACCCCCCCACACCCCCTCCTATACCAAAACTCCATTCCGTAGACGAGTACTCTCTGGAAGAACCGAGAAATAGACAATTCTGTGAAATATCTGGTGAGGTACTTTTCCGTGCTGGTTACGCACAACTGCTCCTCCTGACTTTGTTGAGCGCGCTGCTCAGATTCAAGCATTCGTCGACGATACTGCTGTCTGTGACGCAGTACCGTCGCATTGAGGTGCTTGGGATCTCCCCAATTAGCCCAACCTCAAGAAACTGTTCGGAGTATTCGAAGTCTAAAACTTTCTTTTTAGACAACAAGACATAAGCCAGCCTACTCACATCAAACAGTAGAGATATCGATGGCAGGCTTCGTTTCGTGTCCGGTTTCTGGCTGTGGGTTCGAAGACACTCTGAGTCAGGTTATCCACCACGTGAGCAGTAAGACTGGTTCTGCTCACCCGTGGCCTGCTGTCGGGTACCAGCACTCCTACGAATTTTGTTCGGCGATGCGTGATAAAAACTCTAAACGGTTGATACTGATGACTCGACAGCACAACCAACAGAGCTGACTGACCTTGCTGGCGTCGGTCCCACACGTGCCACAGCACTCTCTGAGGCTGGCTATCACCGTGTAGACGAGATTGCTGAAGCGTCGCCACTTACACCCTGACACGCTCAACTGAGCTTGGAGAACGCACCTGCCGTTGTATCTGGACGGTGGCCAATGAAGCATGCGAGAGCGAGGGGACGCTACTTGCCAACCTCGCAGACGGGCTGGACGTGCCCCGTAGTGAGATCGCCAAATTCCCGATGGTGTCATAGAACAGCTCGTTGATTAACTCGTGGATCGCTCAGTACAGAGGATATCTCGATTGAGCAGAGCGTTCTTTCTATATCGAGGAGGCCTATAGGTATGAGCAATAGACAACCTGAAATTAGCCTATTTTGAGATAGCCTATTCGAAAGCATTATTCTTCGTCCAGACGGAGAGGACGTATGGAACACTTCGTGGATCGAGATGACGAACTCTCTCGGCTACGCGGATGCTACGAATCCGACGACGCAGAGATGGTCGTGGTTTTCGGTCGGCGACGTCTCGGGAAGACACAACTCGTCCAGCACTCGCTCTCCGACCGTGACGACGCAGTCGTCTATCAGGCCACGGAGACAACTTCCCAAATACAACTTGACGAGTTCGTCGATGTCGCCTCCGAATCGTTCCCGGGGATCACACAAATCAAACAGAACTGGGAACCGCTGCTCGGATATCTGGGAGATCAGGACGCAATCGTGGTTCTCGACGAGTTCCCCTATCTCATCGACGCCGACGAGAGCCTTCCCTCGGTCATTCAGCGACTGTGGGACCAGCGGCTCCAGAACACTTCGGGGACGCTCGTGCTGGTCGGATCATCGATCAGCATGATGGAGGAAGCGACGCTTCTCGGAAACAGTCCACTGTACGGACGATTCACGGAACGACTCGACCTTCGCCCCCTCGATTTCGCTGCCGCACAGGAGTTCGTTCCGGACGAGTATTCACCCGAAGAACGGATTTTCGCATGGGGGATCTTCGGTGGCGTTCCGTACTATCTCGATGGCGTCGATCTCGGACAGAACCTTGGAACAGTTCTCACCGAGGAAGTGCTCTCCCAGAAGGGATATCTCCATAACGAACCGGAGTACGTGCTCCGCACCGAACTCACGGACCCGAACCGATATTTTGCGATCCTTACCGCGATCGCTGCTGGAAAGACGATGTCGAACGAGATCGCTCAAGCGATAGGAATCGATGGGAAGCAGATATCGACGTACACACAGAAGTTAGAGCGTCTGCGTCTCATCGAGCGGGAGGTTCCGATCACTGAAGAGAAGGCGAAGTCACGCCGGGGGCGCTATCGAATCCTCGATCCCCTGTTCCGGTTCTGGTTCCGTTTCGTCTACGGCAAGGAAGATCGATACGAACGGCTCGGAGAGAATGCCTACGACGCGGTCATTGAGCCGGAACTTCCGGATTTTGTGAGTCACGAATTCGAGAGACTTTGTCAAGACGCACTCCCTGGCCTCTACCCCGACGAAACGTTCCTGGATCTCGGGCGATGGTGGTACAAGGAACACGAGGTTGACGTCGTTGGACTCACCACGGACGGGACGATAGTCGTGGGGGAATGTAAGTTCACGAACGCACCGCTTGACTACGGAGCTCTCGCCTCGCTTGAAGACCATGCTGCCGAGATACGTTGGACGCCGGACGGCGATGAGCGGGTCACTGAGTACGCCTTATTTACCCGGAATGGTGTGACACAGTCTGTTCAGGAAGCTGTGTCCGAACGCGATAACATACAACTGTTTGAGCTCGGAGGTATTACGAAACACGCGTAGGGGGCCATCAAACCCGAAGAACGAGAGGGGTTCGATAGCTGATGATCGGAATCGAGCGAGTCATAGAACTGTCTAGTCGATTCGATAAAAGCAACGTAAGAACGCCTAGAACGCTTGGTTACGTTCTAGAACTGTTCTTTGTGATTTGGTGGAAAATATCTTTTCTGTGCCACCCCACTCTACGACGATGTTGCTAGCGTGAGCCGTTGAAGTCGTACTCGGCATCCGCGGCCGGGACGTACGCATCGTTGCCGTCGCGATCTGGCACGTAACACGGGCTGTTGCTACTGGCATAGAATACGGGCGCTTCGACATCGCGGGTGGACTGCCGCATGAGGATGGGTGGCAGCGGCCTTCTGAACTCACGCACGGAGGGTTCTCGCCGTGTACGAAGCGTTCCCCGCGGCGGCCGGTGTTCAGTAAGCGGGGGCAGTGAGTCTGCAGAGAGATCCTCAAGCGTGAGGATCCGGACATCAAGCATCTGAGCAAGCGCCCACGCCCGGTTCGTGACACCCCACGCAACAACGAGGACAGGCATCGCCCGCGCGAGCAGCGCTCGGTGAGAGATGTCGGCGACTGCTTGCCGCTCGACGAGTCTCGTGTGCCAGTCTTTACACTCGGCGACGAGGTAATCAGCCGGGTCGTTCTGGAGCGTTTCTCTGCGGGCGACGACGTCCGTCTCGAGCCCGAACAGGTACTCGTTCCGCATTGTCCGGTATCCCCACCGCTCGAAGGCTTCGGCGGTCTCACGTTCAAGCCAGCGGCCGCTCGTCGGGTCGTGCTCGAGGCTATCGTCGATTGGCTTGTCGCGGTCGCCGAGCGCGTCGAGTTCATCAGAGAGCTCATCGAAGAAATCACTCATCAGTTGAAACCTCCGTGGCAGCGGCAGCGCGCACGGCCGTATGTTCAAGCGCTGTTGCGATCGCACGGGCTTCCGTTGGAGTGAGTTCGGCGAAGGTGACACCCCAGTTCCCGCCGACACTAAGCATGAGTTGTGATGGGTCGTCATCACAGAGCGCCACCTGAATCTTTGCCTCTTCCTGGGTTAGCGGACGGTCACGGATGACGTCAGTTTCAAGATCGATTGCTGGGCGGCTCATTGGGATGTACCGTCTGTCGGGAGCAGACTCGGTAGGTTGCGAGGCGACGCGGCCTTCGGCGGATGCGGTGTCGTCATGGCTGATTTTATGTTGTTGATTGCGAGCGAATTGTCTGGTTGGTGACCGTCGTCCTGGTAGTTGAACGGATTGTGGCTCACGTGGTCGACCCATACTATCGTCGGGGGTGCTGCCGGGTACTCGTCAGTCAAAATTGATTCTATGTCTTTGACGAGAGTCACAAGCCCCCGCGTTGAACCGGTATACATGGGTTCGTGCGTATCCACGGACCCCATGGCCAACTACTGGCGCAGATCGGCCAGCGTCTTTTTGCGCACAGCGCGTTGTTACCAACGGCCGACTGGGTCCGTGAGTATAGCGTGAGAGCTCTAATGTATTAAGTATTAGCCTATATGGGCTATTTATTGGCTCAAATGGGCTATTCAGGGAACACAACCAGCGTAACTAACAAAGGTCCCATTAGATGTAGCGAAAATGCGGCCTACTCCGGGGTGGATGACGATGACTGATCTAGTCATCTTGGAGTTTCTCAACGACTACGATCTAGAACTTGCCCCGAAGCCTCTTTATCGGAATTTAAATCGGCACGGCCACAGCATCGGGTACTCTACAGTACGGGGACGGTTGCCAGAATTAGCTGATAAAGGACTCTTAGTGAAGGACAACGACGGATATTACCAACTATCTGATCTCGGTCGAGAGTATCTCGGAGGCGAGGTCGACGCCGACGAGTTAGAAGATGCGTAACAGTCGATTTCGATAATTGTTCACTGGTCGTGGATTTTGTCGCCTCTACCCTCATCATCTGGTAGTTGTGCCTTGTCAACGTCGACGATGGTCGCCATTTCAGGCGGTACGATATCGAGTTTAGCAGCGCCGCGCTCGATCTTTAGGGGCGTCGTCCCCTCAGCATCGGCGAGCAGTTCGGTGAGCTCCTCGTCCGAGATCATGTCGGCGTCGGGGGTTTCACGGCTCATACCACGTCTTACCCGGTGTGAAGAATAAACGCAGGTGTCGGCCTCCGGTAGGTCAGTTCTCCCGCTCCCACCATTCATCGATTTCTTGCGCGCTGATGTCCACGGTTGCGGTGATCCCGCACGAACAGTGAATGCCGACGGTGCCGGGGTACATCGCGATCGGGCCCTTCTCTTCTCCACAGCCCGGGCAGTTGACGCGGAAGATATCGCCCATACACACCGATCCATGTGGCCCGGGAAAGCCGCTCTGCTCAGTCTTAACCAACGACTGGTGGTAGAACTGCCGGCTGTTGGTTAAGGCTGAACGCTCTTATGTAGAACTACGGAAAGCCCCCATAACAAGGCAGTCAATGGTGATATCGACGGATGCGCCTGTGAGATTCAGCGATCTAATG
>NZ_NHNZ01000116.1:0-988 GCF_002727095.1 Halorubrum sp. C191
TCGCTGGAATCAAGGAGGCCTTGGGAAACTCACCCCGAACTTCGGGGGCGGCAGGCCCCCGAAGCTCGATGAAACCGAACAAGAACAACTCATTGAACGCCTCCGCGAGGATCAACCATGGATGCTCCGTTGAACGCCGACGCCGTCTGCGGATCGTATCGCTGATTTCACGGGATTTGGACGCCGTCTGGCGATATGGGACGTCTCAAGACCCTCGCACAGACGTTTCACGAATTCGCCACGAACCATGTTGAACAACCAGACGTACCCGCTGTCGCCGACGGCGACAACGGGTACGCCAAGTCCACCAAAATCGCGCTCCTTCTGCTCAAAGAGGAAATCAACAAGCCGCTTCGGAGGCTCGAAGACTATCTCAACGAGATGCCGGGAATTCTCGGTGTGTTTGATCTTGACTCATCGCCGGATTACACATCTTTCAGCGTCTGGGACGATGAATTCCCGATGAAAGAACTCCGCCGCCTGCTCCGCGCCTCGGCGGAGCAGGCGGGGCTCTCAGGCACCGCGTCGATCGACGCCAGCGGCTTTCAGCGTGATCAAGCCAGCTCACACTACCGGAATCGGGTCGGTTACTCGTTCAACGCGATGAAAACGACGCTGCTTGTTGACACGGATTCTCTTGCTATCATGGACGCTCATTTCACGACAAAGAAAGCCTATGACGGCCATATCGGGCTACAGGTCTTTCGGCGGAACGCCGAAGACCTGCAAGCGTTGCTGGCCGACAAAATGTACTCGTGGAGTAATCTCCGTGAAGCTTGCCGTGACAGGTCTACACGGCCAGTTATCAAACACTGCGAGCAAAACGCACTCAAGAAAGCCCACAACGCCAGAATTGACGATGATGTCTACAACCAGCGGTCAATGAGTGAGACCGTGTTTGCGATGCTAAAAGACGACGGCGAGAAGCTCCGCTCCCGGAGCTGGCACGGCCAGTTCCGGGAGCTCACACGGAAGTGCCTGTCTCTTA
>NZ_NHNZ01000089.1:0-3989 GCF_002727095.1 Halorubrum sp. C191
CTTTTTATCTTCGACCGCCGCGAGAGCGTCGCGGAGGTCGTCAAGAGTGGCGGCGTCAAGCGTGGACATACTTGCTAATCACACTCTAACCTAAAGAATATTTAGCTGACAGTATTAGTTTCCAGCCGGGGGAGGGCAACGTCTTCGGATGAAACGCGGCCGCGCATACGAGGAAGCCGAGAAACTCGGTGACCGGTATCCGGTTCGCTATAGTGAATCAGATCGCCGGGTCATAATCGAGCGGTTCGACTATCCGGAGGGGTGGAGTCCGCGATTTGCGCCGCTCCGATACGACCTTCCGGACACCTACCCTCGGGATATCCCAACTGTCTACGTCTCGGGGGACGTTTCGTACGAACATCGAAACCCAGAGCACCTGCTCAACCGAATTCACCCGTCAGATGATGACGACGGAGAGTGGGCAAAGTGGTGTATCAGAGACCATCGCGTCGGGTGGGACGCTAAGCACGATTCGCTCGTCAAATTAACCAGCATGATGCGAGCCTCATTGGCTAGTCCGCACACCGATAATCCCTTCGAGGAGGCATAAATGCGCACCCTCAGACTCTCAGCGAAAACCGTTCGCCGTCTCCGCGAGACGCTACTCAAGGACGATGAACAAGAGCGATTCGCCTTTGTGTATGCCGGCGACGAAGGGAATTTGCTAGCTCATCAAGTCGTCACTGTCGACGATGATGCGATGGCTCGGCAATCGAAGACCGCCTGCCGGCCCGCTCCTGAAATCGAACGAGAACGCCTCAGCGAGTGTTATGACCAACAGCTCGCCCCGGTGTTGGCCCACAGCCATCCATTCTCCGCGGACCCCCGATTCAGTAGCATTGACGTGGAGTCTATGGGACGGTTCCGTGAGTGGATTACTGGGTTGTTTCCGGATCGGTCCTTTGGCTTTGCTGTTGTCGGAACCAACGGTATCGAAGTTGTCGCCGACGATGAGACACGTCTTGAGGCGATCGATGTCGAGGTTCTCGGCGAGTGGAAGCTGGATCGCCCAGTTACTGGTAGTAACTCCCGGTTTGATATCGACGCAGACGCGTCCGCACACGAAGACCAACGCTACGACCGAAATGTTCGGGCTTTTGGCAATGACGGCCAGCAGCGTCTCGAGTCTACGACTGTCGGTATTGTCGGCGTTGGCGGAATCGGATCGATGGTCGCCGAACAGCTCTCTCGGCTCGGCGTTGGCGAAGTCGTACTCGTTGATCCCGACGAGGTAGAAGAGAGTAACCTCTCGCGGATCAGCGGCGTGTTTGACCATCAGATCGGCGAGCCGAAAGTCACAGCTCTCCGTGAGCACCTCTTACAATCGTCTGGCGGATCTCTGTCGGTTACCACAGTCCAAGAGCGGATTCAGAACTGTCCGTCAGTGCTTGACGATTGTGACACCATCATCGGCTGTGTTGATTCGGTTAGCGCCCGCTCATTTTGTAACGAGTACGCGGTCAAGCAGTTACAGTACTATCTCGACGCCGGTGTGCGAATCGATACGCCTGACCGAACCGCTACTGGAACCAGCTCTGATGGGATGACGGCCGAGCAGGGTTCCAAAGAGTCCAACGAGACGGCGATAGAAGAGCCAGTACAGACGGATGATCAGACGGTCGAAATGACTGGGTACGTCCACCTGGTGGCCCCCGGAAGCAACGCTTGCTTCGACTGTCTGGGACGTCACGACCAGGCCGCAGCACGGATCGAACAGCTGTCACCCACGGAACGAAGTGCGGAACAGGAACGTGGGTACATTGATGACGACGAACTGGCACCCGAACCGGCCGTTGTCCACCTCAATGGTCAGTGTGCGTCGAAAACTGTCTCGGTACTCGTCGATTTAGTGACCGGTGTTCACACGCCACCGGACTTCATCCGATACGAGGACCACGCTCATGAGATGACCGAACTGACGACTGCGCCCTCTGAGCACTGTCCGACCTGTGGTACGGATGGTGTCCTCGGTGTCGGCCAACGCTCGTTCGGTGACGCTCATTTCGAGCCTGCCGAGACACCGGTCGAGTCGGATTGAAACACGCTCCGGCGCCACGCGGCGCCGGGTTCCCCCTTCGATCAGCCACTTCCCACAACCTACGGCAACGGCAGTATATTGATTTTGAACACGAGTTTCGTGGATTAGTCTTTATATTCACATAAGATCAACACTGCTAATATGTCGGATTCTGGCGACCCGTTCAATTTACAACGGTTCGTTGAGGCTCAAGAACCGGTGATCGATGACGTGAAACAGGAGTTACGATCCGGCCGGAAGCGTAGCCACTGGATGTGGTATGTCTTTCCACAGATTGCCGGTCTTGGCCGTAGTGAAATGTCTCGTCGATACGCGATTACTTCGCGAAAAGAAGCGGAAGCCTATCTCTC
Organism: Halorubrum sp. C191; assembly: GCF_002727095.1. NCBI lineage: Archaea > Methanobacteriati > Methanobacteriota > Halobacteria > Halobacteriales > Haloferacaceae > Halorubrum > Halorubrum sp. C191. The sequence goes on from NZ_NHNZ01000089.1 coordinate 2,389, forward strand.
TCATTCTATTCTCGGTCCACGGTTGCGGGAATGTACTGACCTTGTGAATGCCCTCGATGGACGGTCTGCTAACGACGTGTTCGGATCTCCAGATGATCTAAAGTTTCGATCTTCGATGACACTTTTTGAGGCAGTTGCCGACGATCCAGAGCCGTTTGAGACGGCGCTTGAGAAGTACTACGACAGCGATCGGGATCAAAAGACGCTCGAGCGATTGGATTGATATCTTCCACGCGCTGAACAGAAGCCGAACTATACTGAGACGCTTAACGCTGGCCTGTGCTGTGTAACAGATGGTCCAGATGGCAGAGCAAACTACGAACGCGAGGCTTGTCCTTTGTATTCTCGGTGACTAATATCCACCTGTATCTTCAATTACGCAAGCCTACGTACCGAAGACGGACGAATCATTTCAGTCGATAAACTACAAGAACCATATGGCCAAGCATTGATAGAGACAAGTATGAGGGTCCTCGTCTGCAACGACCTTCATCTCAAGCCCGCAGCGAGTGACTACGATATCGACGCGATGGCGGTTCCAGATAGCGCCGACGCTGTATTCATTGCTGGTGATCTCACGCATCGAGACGGGATTGATGACATCGCACTCGCACGCCAGTTCATCAATCAATTCGATATTGATGTGTTTTACGTCCCCGGAAACCACGACCATGCTCCAATGCCCGAGCGTGTTGTCGACGGATTCGAGCACGCAACCAATGGTCACAATGTGACCCGTGAGTATGGATCGTGTTCAGTCGTCGGGTGGGGATGTGAGTCTCGATCACTAGATGATGCGCTCGATCAAGCAGCGTTTTCTACCCTTGACCCCCGGACCGCTCCACGTGGTGAGCGGCGATATCGGGCAGATCAAACTGCGGATACTATCGAAAACGCACTCCATGATATCGTCACCGACCAAGCGACCACACATGATATCGCTGATGAACTCGGTATCGCTGACGAGAACATCCCGACATTTCGTCGGAGCGCCCAAACTATCCAAGAGACGTACACCCACCTTTTAGATCTTGTCGGTGATCGGTCAAACGTAATTTTGATCTCTCATCTATCCCCATTCAACACATCTTTCGATCGGCATCACTCGACAGGAACGCGCGAAGAGGATCGTGAAGAGTTCCATACGGGCTCAATCGCGCTAAAACTCATCACACGGACTCACGACATCTACGCAACAATTAGTGGCCACTCACATGCGTTTGGATATGACACCGGAGCGGGCAATATAACTGTCCCACACATGCTCAATCTCGGCTATCGGGGACTCGGTATCGTTGATATCGATCCCGCTGATGGTGTCTTCAGTTTCACCGATGTTGGATAAGTGGCTAAGTTCCACCACGAAAATATCTTCAGAGACCGAGAAGCAGGATATACGAAGATGGACATCCCACCGGCTACCACCGAAAAAATCCCCGGCGATCCGCTGATCGTTCACATTAGCGATATCCACGGCTACCTCACAGACGCTCAAAGCGCATTGGGCGCTGTCGGCGACGCTGAGCAGTATCCAGATCTCGTCACGACCGATGAGAGTGACCAGCTCCATTGGGCGGACAACGATTATACTCACCGACAGA
>NZ_NHNZ01000176.1:0-1975 GCF_002727095.1 Halorubrum sp. C191
GCGGGGTTCACCGGAGCTGAACCCCGCGGAAGAGTGTTGGAGACAACTTGATCAAGAACTTGGGAACCGCCTGTTTGACACACTCGACGATCTCCGTGAGGCTGCTCTCTCTGCACTCGACCGGGTCGAAATCCCAGATGTGTTTGCGTATTTATGTCCGTGAGTATAACTAGGCTCCCACACAAACACGATAGATCGCCGGACTGTCTCTGTCCGTAGACAGTCGACGTGCGCTCCGAGACCAGCTATTCTTTTTGCGTCGTTCGTCCCGTCTCTAGATCGACCCGACATTAGCCATCGTAACACAGCCCAGTATTCTAACCCCCCTCTGCGGATACTTAGTCTAGGAAACGAACCAGCGACACATCAGCGTTGAATTGGAGACGAACTGGGAATACATCACCGTAGAACTGGAGACGAACTACCGGTACATCAGCGTTGAATTAGAGACGAACTGGCGACACAACAGCGTGGAACTGGAGACAAATTAGAATCAAATCCCCGTCCTAACAACCCAAAGCCAAGACTTTCAGAAAGTAAAATACGGATCGCTGTTCAGCGAGAATCCCACTTCCAGCAACCACAGTTCTTGCCCGTTATTGCTACCACTACCAGGCGTTCTATCACATCCTATATGCTTCTAGCGGAAATTCTGGACTATAATCACAAGACAGCACCGGGATTACGGGGGTTCTTCATGAAGTGCGTAATGACAGGACGGCAGCGGGATTACCGGGTATCCTTCATGAAGCGATTCTGAATCCGGCGAGTGTTGGTCGACACACCGTAATGACAAGACGGGAGCGGGATTAGCGGGGTACTTCATGAAGTACGTAATGACAAGACGGGAGTGGGATTGGTGGGGGTGTTTCATGAACCAAATGTGAATCTTGTGAGTAGCAGCCGATCCCGCATAATGACAAGACGGGGGCGGGATCGCGGGGGGCACTTCATGAAGTACGTAATGACAAGACGGGAGCGGGATTGGTGGGGGTACTTCATGAAGTAATTTTCGACCTAACAACCCCCGGCTAACACCCTATAATGACAAGACGGCAGCGGAATTCGGGGTATCCATAATTAAATATATATCTATATTGTCAGGTCATCTAATGACAGGAAGGCGGCGGGATTGCGGGGGGTAATTCATGAAACCGCTACCAGCCAAATCGGGCGTGTACGTTCAGCCATACGACGAGAAGGCTTTAGAGGACCTACAAAGTAATCTCCTATTCCCGTGTACGTTCGGCCGAATTCACACAATTAGGGTTCAGGGCAGATGAAGTTCAGTAGATAGTCGCGTAGCGAACGAGTCAGGGCGGAGCCGGGTAACGGACGAGGGAAACCGGGGGAGACGGAGAGCGGACGAGGGGGAGACTATCAAGGATATGATAATGGATGGAACCCTGAGTGAGCGGCGCAGAGAGACGGGGGCACGAGGCGATGAAGAGAGACCGACGACAGGGGAAGACACCAGCCGACAGTCGAAGCGACAGAGACGACCACGGAAGAGCCACCAGCATCGACGGCGACACGTGGCATCGATCAACCCGAAGCGACGAACGACCCCAACCGGGATGACCGACGGTCGGCACAACGAGAAAGCGAACCCGACGCTCGACGACGGACCACCAGCTGATCGATAGTACCCCAGAGGCGATCCGCGACACTACCAACAAGGCCACTCCGACGGCGACACCTCGACGAGCGGCGACAAGCGAGGACGGGCCAGTACGGACATCGACCACCGACGACCGGCGGCAACCAGCAGAGACCAGACCGACGGCCTGGAAGCGACATGACGACCTCGAACCACGACCACCATCGAGACCGGACCAGCAAGCGAGCGACGACGAGGGGGACCACCGAGACGACACGACACCCGACGACGAACAGCGGCGGCGGGGCGACAACAGAAGGTGGGGGCCAGATCACAATGCGAGAGTGCGGGGTGGGGCGCGGTCGACGACATCGA
>NZ_NHNZ01000036.1:0-5247 GCF_002727095.1 Halorubrum sp. C191
CTGCCAGTTCATACAGGCTACGTTGTGCGCCTTCTATGAGATAGCAGCGAAATCAGTTCGGGCTAAACACGTACAGGCTCTTCAAGGAACGGACAGTGACCACTATTGGAGAAGCGTTCAAGCTGAGCGTCAGGTGTCTTGTCGGCAACGTATTCGACACCACCATTCTCTAGCATCGTTTCATCTTCACCAAGACACACGAGGGTAGGAACATCTACGTCGGGAACCACTTCCCGGTAGTCGCGTACTGATTGGTCGAAGAGAATCGCGCTCGTGATCGGTGGCGGGACTCGTGTGATCTCATCGAAGAGCATCTGTTCGACAGCATCTGGTTCATCCACGAGCATCTCGTCAATGAGGGACCACGCCAGCTCGTGTGGGTTGGTTTGTGCGAGCTCCATGAGTCCGCGAAGTTCATCAAAGCCGAATACACCGTGCTCGTAATCCTCTTGTTCAAGATCGAGTGGCTGTTGTTCGACACTCACGAAGCCCCGGAACCGGTCTGTCCCAAACTGGCGGACGTACTCCCACGCCACAAGCGATCCCATCGACCACCCGACAAGGACAACGTCAGAAAGATCCTGTGCGTCAAGGAACGCTTCCAGGTCACGGGCATACTGTGGGAGTGTATGGCCCGTTTCGGTCTTTTCCGAGCGACCGTGGCCTCGAAAATCGAGCGTGATCAGCTGATGGTCATCGCTGAGCGACTGCTGTTCGCTGAAGAATCGGCTACTCATTAACACGCCGTGGAGGAAGACAACTGGTACTCCGTCGCCATCTGATTCGTAGTACAACTTCGCCCCGTTGACCGATTCCGTTGGCATATTGGCAGATATGTATGATCGCTGTTAGTTGTTGTGCCGAATGCTGCTGATATCCAGTTGTCCCGCTCCAGTATAGCACATTATGCCTCAGAATACGCTATACTTTACTGACTCTCCTCAGTCGCTTCCGTTGACGCCACCTTCTTGACGATATTGACCGAACATCGATTGTATGAACGTTCTCGTCGCTGGTTCGCATGGACAAGTTGGCCAACACGTGACCCGGTTGCTCGCTGAGAGCGATCACAGTGTTCAGGGGATGGTGCGTGTGGAATCGCAAGCACCAGATATCAGGGATTTGGGTGCTGAGCCGGTTGTAGCGGATCTCACCGGTGATGTCTCACATGCCGTTGAAGAGGTTGACGCGATCATTTTCGCTGCGGGATCGGGTGGTGAAGACGTGTGGGGTGTTGACCGCGACGGTGCGATTAACCTCATTGACGAGGCGGTATCTGCGGGGGTAGAACGGTTTGTGATGCTTAGTTCGATTAATGCCGATCAGCCTGAGAATAGCCCCGAGGCGTTGCGAGAGTATCTCCGCGCAAAGGGTGAGGCCGACGAGTATCTCCAACAGAGCAACCTGACGTACACTATCGTTCGGCCTGGACCGCTGACAAACGAAGGTGGTACCGAACGAATCAAAACAGGTACTGATCTCGACAGAGACGCGATTGAGATCCCGCGAGAAGATGTCGCCCGGACACTGATTGCGACGCTCGGGGCTGAGAGTACGTATGATGAAACGTTCGAACTTGCGGCCGGTGAGGTGTCGGTCGGTGAGGCGTTAGAGACGCCACTCCAGACGTAATCTGACGACCGGATTCGTGGACGGCTATCCTTTTTGATGGTGTCCGTACGGGTGTTGAAGTCCTTTGGCTGTACCACACCGCGCTGTCGATGCCGTCGCCCAGCGCATCCGGATGCTCGGATAGTTGGGGTGGTTCGACGCATATTTCGCCGTTGGCGGCGACCTCCTCGTGAATGAGTCGCTACCGGACGGCCGGCCGCTTCTTGTTGCTGTGTACGGTCTGGGGGACGGCGTTCAAGGCGACGGACGTCGGCCTCGCAGACTTCCCCGTGGTACCGTTCGTAGCCGTGCGCTTTGATGTCGCTGCCGCGCTGCTGTTCGCCTCCGTTCTCGTCTCTGGTGCGGGTGTCCACCCTCGGACTCTTCTGGTTTCAGTTTCACCCTCCTTGACGAACTCTTTTGTCTGTCTTTAACGGTGTGGCAGTATGCGACGATACGGTATCATTCTGCTACTTATCATTGTAGTCGTGGCCGCTGGCACTACGGCTACAACGGGTCAACAAGTCCAAGACAGAGCCCCCGAAAGTTGTATAGATGTTTTTACAGCCCAACAGTGGGAATCGGCTCAGCTTACGGGAGAGATACGACTCGCTGAGGATGACACAGTCCAAATTACATACGATGGCCACGGTGAATTGACCCCATTCGAGGTTGACCCACCGGCTGCGGCTACTGTTGTCAACACGACTGGGTTCTCGAAGACTGCGGATGGGACCTACACCTTTGGTGGACGGCAGGCAACACCGACCCTCACGTATCGCGTGCAAACTGGATTATCCACCAATGAATCTTATGCGAGCGGGGAATCGTGGCTTCATACACCGCTCCCTTCGTACATTCAGACCCGCGTCCACCACACCACTCCCGAAGGCGGCTACGTTGGTACGCAATTCGCGTATCTTGGAAATTATTCAGCTGTAACGCTTCAAGATGGATGCCACGAAGTCACGGGCATCATCGCTGACGAGAGCCGGTCGGCGGTTGACAGTGAGCAAATCGAGCGGCAGCTCCGATACGCGATGACTGAGTACGATGTTGGACACCGTTACAGCAAGACAACAGTATTCGTAACACCGGGAAAAGTCGATCCCACTTCCAGTGGTGAAGCACACAAAGCGGACGCGTGGGCGTCCAGTCGACATGGGCCATTGAATACCACCCATATCGTACTCCACGAGTACTTACATACGAGACATTCTTTTGGTGATGCTTCACTGGGCGAGATGAGTTGGTTCAATGAGGGGACAACGGAGTATATGTCCCTACGACTAATGCTGGGCGCCGGGACACTTTCGCCACGAGAATACAACAACCCGATTGGAGAACACCGCAGGGGGCCATGCTGTCCTATCGAACCGGTCAACGTGGACCGATCATCGTGCCCCATACCAGCGGGGAACGTTATTTAATGCCCATTTAGACCACCGTATCCGAAACGCTACAGACGGCGAGAGTACGCTCGAAGATGTCGTCGCTGTCGCGAACGCTAAACAGGGGAGCCAGTTCCTTCCGTCTGAACGTGCGGTATTCGATATTGTCGCAACTGTTTCCAATACAGACACAGCGACATGGGCAAACAGTACTGTAGATAGCAGCCAGGCTTTCGGAACTTCATCAATCCAACAAAAGACTACCCCTGAATGGGAGTACCGGCTCTCAATCGCTCGCGAAAATCTAAGCGAACAACCTCTGCTTGGTGTCTTCTTTGGATTGGTGCTTGGGGTTCTGTTGATGGCAATTCCCGAAGAGTACGGCAATGAATCGGAGGATGACAGCCCAGAAAAATCAGAAAACAGCTAGTTGGTAGACGGCTAAGTCCTCTATTAAAGAAGGAGCTCATTCAGGGTATCCGAATCTGTCAGTACACGCTGCGAGAGTGAGTATTGGTTCTGTAGGGCCGAGACTGACTGGGCGAAGTCACCCTGATGCTGAATAATATTGGTGAAGCGCCGTACTGTCCGCCTTCTGGTCACTTGTCCGGCTTCGTCCCGGTTCGCAGATTCTCGCGGTACTCAGCCCACGCCTCGTACATTTCGATCTGCTCGTTTTTCGACATTGTCTCATCGGTGTCCGGGTCGAAGAACGGAAGTTCGTCTTTCTCCGGCATCGCCATCACTTGGCTGAGCGGATAGAGCTCAGAGTAGTAGTTTTCTAGGACCCATTCCTCACCGTGATCTTCGACAGCTTCGGCAATGAATGGGGCTGCTTCCGGGTACTCGTCGGCGAGGGTATCGGGCATTGTAGACTGTAGTGGGAAGGGTAGCGGGCCTACGCGTCGGTGAACTCAGCAAGCGAGTGGTTGGAACTGCTGTGGTTCCACTTTCCGATCTGAATAAGATCGAAGGTCTCGATGTCGTCTTCAACAGCGGCGTCAAGTGTGGCAGTAATGTCGGCAGGGAGACTGTCGACACGGATCGCCGTCACCGGGTGACCTCCAAGCTTGTAGCCGGTTGCGAGACTCGTGGGAGAGACGACGATTACCGCATCACCATCGACAGCGTCGAGGGCGAGTTGGGCATCCCGATGTTGGAGGACGGTCGCATCCAGTTCATCGACAGGGAAGAGACAGGCCGCTGTCCCGTACTGAACACTTGCCCCCGCCGAATAAAAATACCCTTTGGACATAATTGAGTCTAACTATATGCTCTAAAGACATTAATATTACGGCGCCAAGCATTACCGCGCCACGCGATTCGTGCGGCCCATAAGTTGAATACCCAGCCCGGTTCACCGCCGTGTGTGGCCCGAAATCTATACGAGAGCACCGCGGCAGAACTCGCAACTGGCTCTGTTGAACACGTTTCGTACGATACCGCACCGGGTGCTGCTGCTGAGTGGCTCGTGACGAACGGCTACGATGCGGCGCCAGTTGACCGGGACGGCGACCCAGTTGGATTCATCCACGAAGATGACGTCGACACCGACGATACTGGTGACACGCTTGAGGCGGCGCTCACACCGCTCACCATTGACTACATGATTAGCGGTGACACGTCGTTCGCGGAGAGTCTCGCAGCGCTAATCGAGGAGCCGGTCTATTTCCTTGGGGGCCACAACCGGATCACCGGTATCCTCACCCGTGCGGATCTGAATACTCCACCCGCACGGATGTATCTCTTCGATCGGATCACGTACTTGGAAGAACATCTGCGAGAGATCATCTCGGCGGAGGTTTCCGATTGGAAGCAGACTCCTGTGAGTACCGACGAAATCGATGGTATCGAAGCCCGGTATACAGATGCCAAAGCGGCCAACGTGGAATTATCAGAGATCCACTACGCCCAATTTTCGACACTCAGTACAATCGTGTCCAGCGTCGACGCCTGTTGGCAAGAGTGCGGGTTTTCAACGACAGGTGAGGCGCAGTCGCGGCTTCACGATATTACGGAACTCCGGAACGATGTCGCCCACGCTAATCTCCTCGTTGAGAACACGGATAGTGATGAGTTTCTGAGTAGTGGCCGCACGACTGAGAACTTGTATACGCTCCTTGCGGACATCAAGCAGATTCTGACCAGCCTACAGGACGGTGGGTACGCTCCGCCGACCGCCGCTGAGTAGTGCTTGAATCAGCCACATGGCTCTGTTGAAATATATTCGCTCTTATGTAGAAAC
>NZ_NHNZ01000066.1:0-7636 GCF_002727095.1 Halorubrum sp. C191
AGAATGTGTATAAGAGACAGTTCTATGACAGGCTCTTCTTGATCGTTTCCTTAGCGTGATTTCTGACATCGGACTTGGTGTGGCAGGTTTCCCATGCGAGGTCGCTGCCAATATTGCAGCCGTCGCGCCACTCGTCAATGGTATCGAGTAGCAGTTGCGCATCCTCGGCTGAACGAAGCTCAAGCCGGGTAATGAGCGTGCGACGGTGGTACTTGTCGTCCGACGCCATATATTCAATAAAGTGCTAACAGTATCTATATTCTGTGGTGTCGGCTCCTCCCCTCCCTACTCGCTCCCCTTCGGTCGCTCCTTGAGGAAGGGGACTCCGCCTTGTGATTAGTTGATCACGACGATGTATACGCCGCACTACAAGACCTCGAACGCTATCGGGACTTCCTACACGACGTACAGGCGTATCTCAACGAGATCGATGCGCTGTAGTTGATGAGCTATTTTGCGACCTAATTGGCGAGTTCGGGAAAACACTCGAGACAGTATTCCACCACCATCCCACGCTCGATTACGTCCGAGACAGTCTGGGCATCACGCTGTAGTTGGTCTCGCGGATCCTCGTCGGTCTCGTCGAACACATCGAATCCCAACTCACGCTCGTAGCCACAGGGAGGATTTTCGGCTCGGTGGACGATCGACGGTCCTGACTTTTGTGCCGCAGTATACTGACTATCGATCTCTACCGGTGTCGAAAGGATTTCTTCACCAACAGAGTCACGTATGGCCGGTAGTTGGTCGGGCTGAATTTCACGAAGCTCCGAGACGTGATCCATCGCGGGCTCGAACCCCATCGCGTCATCGAACGATCCATAGTCACACCGCCGCACGGGCATATACGAGAGCCGAAGACGATCCGCCGCAGATCCGACTTGTTGGCGAATGGCGCGTGCCCGATACAGCATCGACGTGTACGTCTCGTGGACAGAGTCGACATTCCAGGACGCGCTCATATCGCGCCGTATCTGGACGAGAAACACCGCACCTTCGACACCGGACTCGGTCAACAGCCCACCGTCCCCTCGTTCTTTCGACAGGCGCATTTCTGTCGCGTACGCTGGGAAACACTCAGAACACGGAGACAGGTCTCGGTTAAGCGCTTCCTCGTGTGTTAGATAGAGGTATCGTGACTCCGTCGAGACATCAGAGTGCTGTGCTGTCGTCACTTGTATTCCGGATTCGGTGACAAGTTCGCCCGTCTCCACGGCTGGCGGATCCCCGTCTGCGATCCGCGTAGCATTGTGGAACCCATGGAATGTGTCCAACTCCGGAGATCCATCGTCATCGCACCTGTGCTACCACTCAACGGCTACAGGGTCATCCGGTGCGGGCGTGTCCTCATTTAATGGGGGTAATTCAGCCGGTTCAGGGGTGTTGTATGTCATTATTGTGGGCCTCGTTCGCGGGAATTGTAAACCAGCGCGGATCGATGATTCGCAGCTGTTCGCGCTCCCCAGCTAGGTGGCATACGCTCGGTCTACTTGTTGCGTGAGATCTCGACGAGCTGGCCGTCAGTGAATTTCGCGTCGAGACTGACGTAGTCACCATCGATAGATCGGTGGAATTCGAATGTGCCGTGATATGCCGTATCCGACCACCCGTGGTGGATCTTCCGCATACTTCCCCGGCCCGTTCGATCTCGGTGTCAAATCCATCTGTCTCCTCGTTGTACCCGGGACGTTCTTCCTCAGGGACGTGCTCATACTCGGTGTCCTGCTTCAACAACCGCCCCGCTGACGTGACCTTGTAGTTCTCCAGCATCGGCTGGTGACGTGTGAGCGATTTCGTCTGCCACGTGATCTCGAATGGATCGGCACCGATATCTGGGAATGCTACATCCAGGCCGTCTTCGAACGTTAATCGATCGAATAATCCCATTAGCACACTTCAGAGAACCTAGCGGTCAGTTCCACATTCAACCTGTACTCTGCGATGCGAAATTGTCGAAGCGGCATGGTGTACCCGACGGGGATGTCCCACTTTGTTGTACCCGCTACAAATAAACAAGACGAATGCCCCGGGGCGCGATCTCAAGACGATTCACAGCGCTGTCGGATTCGGTGCTCCAGTTCAGTTTGTATCTCCCGATTGGGATGTAGGAGTTGGCAGTTCAGGCTCCTGTGAGATATGACGAGACGACGAGACACATCCACACGGAGTGTGGATCTCGATAGGCTGTACCATGCGGATTCAACTAGACAGGACGGAGACTCCCCCGAGTACGTTTTCGGGTTTGAGGTTCGGTTCACGATCCAGCGAGGGCCACGCCGTCGCTTCCGGTTCGAACCCAGACAGAGCGGGCCTGGTTGGTGGCGCTTCGAAAACGAGTGGGTCGGCTGTCGCTGGCGGCCAGTCGGCCGTGAAGTCGTTGATCACGTCGATCTCCGAGTCACACTAGCCGATCAGAGAGGTCCCCATGAGCGGTGACGGCCCATACGACGGGCCGGGCGAGGACGAAGACCTCCCGCTGTATCGCGAGACAGATCTGTTCTATCTGCTGAGCCACCACCGCAAGCGCACCGTCGTGCTCACGCTCGCCGTAGCGCCGTGGAGTCGCGTCCACCTGCGGCAACTCGCAGAGATGCTTACGCTCCTGGAAGCGGATGCGGAACACCAAACGCTCTCGACAGCGCAAGTACGGACGGTCAGAACGAACCTCAAGCGGTCACATCTCCCACCGCTCATCCGAACTAGCGTTATCGCCTGGGACGACGAGCAGGCGGACGTCATCGTCCCTGGTCCGGCGTTCGCGAGCGCCCTCCACACGCACACAACGGCTGGGCATTCGCTGGCACGCTCGCCAGACGATTTATAACCAATCCTGACAACCAACATGTATGAGTGGTATCGAGCTTCGAGATGAGACGCTCTCTGTCGACCGTGCACTGAACCAACTTGATGAGCTGGCTATCGCGTTTTCAGATATCCTTGATCAGGTCGGAATTGAGCACGTCTACATTGCGGGATACGTCTCGATTCTTGCTGGCCGAGCACGCTCAACCGAAGATGTCGATGTACTGATCGAGCCGATTGATGAGGCGACAGCAGACACTCTCACAACACATCTTGAGGCGGAGAACTTCTGGGGACCAGCAATGCCGCTGTCATCACTGTACAGTATGCTTGAGAACGGCGATCCAGTCTGGGTTGCGCCAACGGATCAAATCACCCCGCATCTCGAAGTGAAAACGGTCCGCGATGAGTTCGATCAGGCATCGCTTTCGCAGGCGATCACCGCACAGATCGGGTCCACATCGATTCCAATCGGGCCACTCGAACTCCAAATCGCGTACAAACTACATCTCGGCGCACAGAAAGACATTGAAGACGCCGTCCACCTGTATACCCTCTTCGAGGAAACACTTAGTGCGGCCCGCCTCGAACGATGGGCACAGCGACTCGACGTTGAGGCCGAATATGAGCGACTCACTCAAGCCTGACACTCTCGACGCGAAACACGATGGTGACTGGCAGCAGCGCATCACCGCGATCAAACGCTGGGTGGCGTATATCAACGCAGAGCCACCGGAAACGTGGGGGCCACAGCAGAACGCAGTGGTCAATGGACAGCTCACTGCTGCCCAACACGTCGCAACCTCAGCAGCCCATCAACAACACGTGACAGCAGTTGCCCAAGAGATTCGTGATCTTCAGGAGAGCGACACCGAGACATCGACCGTACGAGACGATCACGACTGATCAAGCGACCGATCAGGTGACACGAGTCGCTCGTGACGACCAACGTTATCCTCCCCGGCCGGAATAACGTCCTCTCAAGAACGATGTGGTAGCCTGCGTCATCAAGGCAGACCCTGATCCCATCCGATTCGTTGGATCGACTCAAGACCCGGAACCTCGGCAAGTCGGTCTCTGATCTCCGCTTGAGTCATTGTCGTCGTCCAACGAACTGCGACTCCAACGGTAATGACCGTGGCCGACAGTTTTGGCTCGATACTGTGGAGTTCGTCTATCAGTACGTCATCGACAGCTGCCGTCTGTGAGAGACGGTCTTCGGCGTCGGTAACGAGATCACCGTCTGCGCCACAGGGGATACGGATCGTCACGACGGCAGTTGTCGTCGAAGCTGTGTCGTTGGTATTGGTTACAGCCATTCTATCATCTCCGTAGAGGAGCACCGCATGGGCTAATTGGTCCAGAGCTGTGCTCCGAGTGCGCGAGGGACGATTCGAACGCCCGTCTCGGTCGTGGCAGGACCGCGTGGTACCGAACGCCACCACTCGCGCATGGTGAAAAATGAGAGAACCAGACTATACAGGCTCGAACGCATCGATGCCGCCGAGAACCTGCGCCGGCTTCTCGGCGTGCTTGATGAACGTGAGCACATTTTCCGTCCAGCCAGAGATATTGTAGACGTTCTCGTAGCCTTCCGGTGTTACCAGATCACCGTAGGCGGCAAGATCGACGAGATACAACGCCGTGTCTGTAGCGACCTCCGCTCGGTAGGCATTGAACGCCGACTTGACGGTCTGGGCATCGCGCGCCGTGAACGGCGTGCTGTCCCAGATCTGCATGTCGGTAAAGACGACGATGCGCTCAACGGGCTCACCTCGCTCGCGGAGGTAATCGATTGCCTTCCAGCCGTTCGTCGAATTGCCGACGGCCTCGTCGATGGCCAGCACTGCGTCTTGACGCTGGAGGACTGGCGTGTCGACGTGCATCGGAACGGTCTGGAAGTCGTCGCCGAACCCGCCGATCTCGGCACCTTGATCGGCCAGGATCGCCCCGAATAACGCGCCGATCTCTTTCAGGCGGAGCGTGCTATTCGTGGACAGCGCCATGTCCATCGACCCTGAGAGGTCCACAGCGACGAATGTATCTCCGAGTCCGTCGGGCACCGTCTCGACAGCGACGTCGATCGCCTTTTCCAGCCACCGTTCGACCGCTGGTGCTTGGACCTCCGCATTCTGGAGCGCGGTGTACGCCTGGTAGTACCGGAACGGGTACAGCGGCGCGTACCGGACTGCGTCCAAGTCAAGGTGGTCCACGATGGTGTCCTCGTCAACGCCGGCTTCAAGCATGTTCCGGAGGTTCCGGATCGACGCGAAGATCGGCAGTGAGTACGTGTCGTCCTCGATGAGCGTCTCCCACGCGGCTTGGGTGTTGCCGCGCTCGGAGATAACCGTCTCCCAGGTGTTCGGCGACGGCAACGGGTCGACGTCGGGATAGTCGTCGAGATCGCCGCGCATGAATCGCTCGAACAGCACCTCTTGGTCGGTGTCGACGGGCGTGGGGTGGACGCGGTTGAATACGTCATGCAGCGTCACCTCACGCCGCGACAGTTCGTACTTGCCCAGGGTGTAGGCGTCGGCCATCTCCACCAGTGCGTCTTCGATCCCGCGTCGAAGCGGCCACGGGGCAGTCCCGCCAAAGAGTTGGTCGTGGATAGCGAGGCTGGTCGCCGTCTCGTCCATCCGCTGGATGATCGCCGGGGCCCACTCTCGGGTGAGTGATTCGGGGGAGTCGTCCTTGAATCGGTCGTCGTTGGCTGCCAGCACGAGCAAGACCTGTGGGATGTCCCGCAAGTAGAGTTCTTGGCGCGCGTACGCGGCGAGCTTGAGGACGAACTCCGGATCCTCGTCTGCCGCGGCGTCGAACCGCCGGACGACAGCAGCGAGCTGCTCGTCATCGGTTTCGTAGAACGAGTCCTCCAGCAGTTGGTTGATCGTGCGCTTGTACAGTGCGAGTCGAGGGTCGGGGGGCTCGAACGCTTCCCCACCCTCGTAGTTGGTGGTTCGCGTCGCCTCCGCGACCGTTTGTTTTGGCGTGTTGAATTCCATGCTATCACGCGGAGCCGCAACAGGCGACTCCGATACCGGTGCTGCTCACACGTGCTGCGAGCAGCGAACGTCTCCGGCACGATTCGAACGTGCGACACTCGGCTTCGAAGGCCGGTGCTCTGTCCGGACTGAGCTACGGAGACAAAGACGTGGCCGGGAAACCGCTGGAGCCGGAACAGCGTGCTACGTTTACACCACGGTGGAACAGTGAGATTCCACCGCCGGGATTCGAACCCGGACTTCCGGCTCCTGAGGCGAAGGATGACTCCAACTCGACGGCCACGAGATGAGTGATGGCGACCGGAACACTGTCGGGGCGGGACCGGTGTCGAGAGCACCCTCGTGCTCTCTTTGTCCGGGATGTTATCGATGGACGGTGCCACCGACAGGATTTGAACCTGCGAGTTCCTGGCGAAGCAACGCCCCGACTCGACGGTCGCCACGTGCAGTCGGGCAACCGGTGGTGCGACGGGCTATGACTCCCGTTGGATGTGCTTTGCGGGCGAAGAAACGCACCACCTCGACGACCACACGCTTGGGGAAAGTTGACCCTGACAGCGTCACGGATCCGTGGATGCCCGCTATGTCAGACACGGAAAACGCTGTCAGGGCCAGCCCCCGAGTGCTCCCGAGGGGAATCGAACCCCTGGCCTCCAGTTTGAAAAACTGGCGTCTCTCGCCAACGGAGACTCCGGGAGCGCTGGAGAGTAAATCAAGCGCTGAGGTGCGGCGGACACGCACGAATTATCGCCGGCGTTCGAAGCCCTCGAGTTGCCCGTGCGTGAACGTCACTTGATACGTGACGAGTGTCTCGAGATCCTCGAAGGAGTGTGTGAGCTTGAAGCGTCCGTGGTAGTCGTCTCGTTCGATCCAGCCGTCGTGGACTCGATTCAGACTGCCGGCCATGTAGCGGATATCTTCCTCGTCGACATCGTCTCGGCTCGCGTATGGCCGGTCCTCGGGCGGCACGTCTTCGGTGTGCCACTCCTCTTCTAAGAGATGACCGTCCGCCGTAATCCGAAATGTGGTCATAGTCGGTCGGTCGATACCTTTCGTCTGCCAGTCGACGTCCTCGGCAGGAGTCATTCCTTTGGGGTACTCCGGTAGGTGGACGTCGTCGTAGAGTTCGACTGTATCGAATAGTCCCATCGTTGTCCTCCATTGCGGGACCAGGAGTCGAACCTGGACCTCGGGGATATGACCCCCGTGGACTACCATTATCCTATCCCGCAGCACCACAATTCGGAACTCACCTATGGGCATCTCTCAGTTCTCCACAGCTGTCCGTCCCTCAGTCTCGTCGGCTGGAAGTGAGAGGTCTCGGACTGTTGGAGAATGCTCCAGCCCGGATTTGAACCGGGGGCTCGGCCGTGAGAGGGCCGTGAGTTTGGCCGCTACTCCACTGGAGCAGGGTGGCCTCTCCTGGAAGGGGTCATCGGCCAGTGGGACGGGCAGGATTCGAACCTGCGTGTTCTCGTTACAAGTGAGATGAAGGAACTCTCACCGTCGCACCGGATCTCCGGTGAAAATTCGGCGAGAGTGTGTGAATGCCAGGCTCTTCCACCGTCCCGTAGTCTCCCCGGCACGACTCGAACGTGCGTCTCCTCCTCTACAGGGAGGCATCGTAGCCGTTAGACCACAGGGAGAAAATGTCGCCGCGAGGATTCGAACCTCGGAAGGACCTACGCCAGCGGGTCTGAGCCGCTTCTCGTTGACCACTTGAGTACGGCGACGTAACGGTGAAGCGAGAATTGTCTCCAGGCACGATGGCCGGATGCCGCCACCAGGATTCGAACCTGGGAAGGACTAATACTGATAGCTAAAAGTTC
>NZ_NHNZ01000046.1:0-17446 GCF_002727095.1 Halorubrum sp. C191
TATGTCCGTGAGTATGAGTCGATGAACGACGCGTCAGTCCTCATCACCGCCAGAGCGTTCGGCCTTCAGCTGTCGAACCTCTCGTTCCACGTCGAGATCGTCCAGATCGTCGAGCCGGACAGTCAGCGTCTCGTCCTCGCCAGCGTTCGCGTTTCGCCCATCGTTGTCGGCCGTGTCGACCTCGTTGGCGGTTGTCGGTTCGTCTCCGCTAGTCTCTCCTCCCGAAAGCCGGGCGTCGACCCGACGGACGAGTACGTACGTCGTGGCCACAGTTCCAGCGGCTACGGCCCCATAGGCGACCAACAACGCCTCAGCACCGAACCGAGCCTCCAGCACTGGCCCTGCGAGCCACGCGAACACACAGACACCGACGAGAAACGCCGTGGCGACGGAAACGGCTCTGCTCATGTGGTGCGCTTCGGTGTCACCGGACAAAGCCCTTCGCTCGCCGAGTGCCGGTCCGTGGGCCATCACCAGTTATCTATATGACACTCGTCCTCCTAGTTAACTCATGGCAGTGGATGTGCTCACGACGATGAAGGAGCTGTTAGGAGAGGTTCAAGAGGATGTGGACAACCCGGACGCAAGTTACAAACTTAGGACTGCGAGACAACTTCTCAGTGTCCTTGAACAGCGTAACGAAGACCTGAGTATGGCAGTCAGCGAAGCAGTCTCCGACGATGAGTTGCTCGACCGGCTCCGTGAGTTAGATTATATACAGCCAGCAGTTGACGACTTTGCTGGATAGGATTGTTACGTGCTCGTACTGTTGGCGAACCCACCTGGTTGATAGATAGTACACGGCCGATTCGCACTCTATATTCAGCAAATGGTTGAGGACAGATCGCCGGTTGAGAGTTTTAATAGAGCTAATTCGACACATACGCACGACTCGGGTTTGAGGAGGTAGGGTGTGCGTCAGTGGGGGTCGATATCGGTGGCCTCCTCCAGCCGCTCGACGCGTTCGCGCAGTTCTTCGAGATTGGGATCCTCGGCCCGCGCATCCTCCAGCGGGCGGACATCGGTGAGTGCGTCGTCGACGCGCTTGTCCTCGGCCTCGCTGCCGAGGTAAAGGTCGCGGCGATCCTGTTGGAGGCTCCGGAGCGTCGACTCAGCGATGCCGGTGTCGTCGGCGACACTCGCGAACGACTCACCGCGGTCGACGCGGACGAGGGCCTCGCGGGTATGTAGGAATTCGGCGGGATCAACGCGGAGGTAGCCATCTTCGACAACGAACCCCGCAGGTGGTCTCCCAGTCCACTTTCCGGCAGACTGTGCAGCGCGGACGCCAGACCGTATCCGCTGGAGCTTTTGTTGGTGTTCGATCTGGGCGAGGTCGCCCATCAACCGAGCGACCATGCTGTATATTGTCTGCTGGAGCTCGCCGTCGTCGACGTGAATCTTCAGGCCGACGTCGAGGGCCTCAACGCCGGTGTCGTGTTCCAAGCAGTGCTGAATGAATTCGTGAATCTCAGTCGGGCCGAGCCGGGAGAGTCGGCTAATCTCGTGAACGACCACGAGGTCGAACTCCTCACTCTCGACATCATCGAGGAGTTGGTTGTAGACCTCGCGAGTGTCGGTGTCAGCGGCGCCGGAGACGATCTCCGGATACTCCTCGACGTCTTTGACACCGAGACGATCCAAGTGTTCACGCGTCTCGTTGAGCTGCCGAGACACGTCCTGATCCGACGTCGAGACCCGGGCGTAGATCGCCGCGGTT
Source organism: Halorubrum sp. C191 (assembly GCF_002727095.1). Taxonomy (NCBI): domain Archaea; kingdom Methanobacteriati; phylum Methanobacteriota; class Halobacteria; order Halobacteriales; family Haloferacaceae; genus Halorubrum; species Halorubrum sp. C191. The sequence continues at coordinate 1,721 of NZ_NHNZ01000046.1, forward strand.
GCGGGTCCGTTTTCGCTCATGTTTTCGAGGACGTGCCACTAACTTAAACAAGTGGGTGTTTTTGCGGTTCCGTGTAAACCACTACCTTTTCGACAAAGTTGAGCAAAGAACGCCTCCGACACATCGTTGGTCTCAAATATGTAGAGAAAATAAATAATCTAAGTTGAATAGAAGAGGGTACTTGGGACTTTCAGCCGCTGGAATGGCCTCTCTTGCTGGATGTTCTAACCGACTTCGGAAAATAGTCTCAGATAGCGATGGCGGCAAGACGACAGCTACCGGGACTGTCACCACAGGAAGTGATCCGCTATCAAACGCGTCGGTGACCGCTTATCGAAACGGCAGCGAAATCGCACGAACTACCTCCGATGTTGATGGATCATACAACATTTCTCTCGACAGCTTCCCAGCTTGGGTTCGCTTCGACCACCCAGAATACAATTCAGTTACAAGGGCACTCTCACCAGGATCGACGAGGAACATCACACTAGAGTCGAGAGAGGAGGCAGTCAGCTTAGCGTTCGGTGGGGACGCGATGTTTGGACGGCGGTATTACGAACCAAGAGACGATCCGCTGCGATTTTACTACCGGTTACAACCGGGTGACCGCCGTGATTCTCATGACCGATTGCTCAATTCGGTCTCGCCGCTCCTCGGGGACGCAGACATTACATCAATAAACCTTGAGACGCCGCTAACAACATCAGAATGGCGTCACCCGTCGAAGGCATTTGTTTTCACCAGCCATCCCGTCGCTGCAGCGGCGATGGCTGATGCCGGCATCGATTACGCGGCACTTGCGAACACACATGCCTTCGATGCTCTCACACCGGGGCTCGAAGAGACAGTTGCGGTTCTCAATGAGGCCGAGGTTGCTCACTCCGGCGCCGGTTTGGAGCCCTCCACCGCTATCTCCCCGGCCGTTCTCGAACGTGATGGGGTAACCGTTGGCTTCGTTTCGGTAACAACGACAGCGGGCAGACAGTATGACCGCGACTGGGCGGCTGATGAGACGACTGCGACGTACACAGTCGACCGTGACGGTGAAACGCTCACGGTCCAAGATCGTGCGGGGGTTGCTGAAGCGACGCCTGAGACGATCCGTGCCGGCGTACAGGCTGCGACCGAACGTGCGGATATAGTCGTGACACAGATTCACGGCGGCGAGGAGTACCAACGGACGCCGACACAGGAACTTCAAGATCTGGCAGATACCGCGATCGCTGCTGGCTCAGACTTAGTAGTAAACCATCATCCACACGTGTCGGGAGGCCTCGAGGCCCGTGACGGCGCGCTGATCGCGTGGTCGATGGGGAACCTCTTTTTTGATCAAAACCTGTGGGCCACGTATCGATCGTTCGTCCTACAGGTGACTGTTACTCCAGACGGAGTCCAGTCGGCACGAGCGGAACCGATCCTCATTGAAGGGTACGCTCCACGGGGCGTGACCGGACCACTCCGAAACCGGCTGACATGGGAACTCGCCGGACTCTCAGACAGTTCATTCACAATTGTTGATGATACACTAACGTACCAGCCTAGTGTCGAACGGCCTCCACGAGAACAATTAACCCTCGATGGTGGAATCCAACGCAGAGTGCGTGGGTGGATTACTGACTCTGATGACTCGGTACAGCTCGGTCGTGAACGATTCATGACCGGGTCGTTCGATGATCACGATGTTGACAGCGACGCGTACGAGGGAACGCTGTGGCGCTACGGTCGTGAATCACGTAGTAGTGATCAACCGATTGGCCAGAATGGCTCTGGTGGTATCGAACTTGTCCGTGTTCGAGCAAACGAGAATCGAGCATTATTGTCGCCATGGAACCGTCTGCCAGTTTCCAATAAGGAGTTCACACTATCAGGAACATACCGAACGAACGCGGATGGAGAGCTTCGGCTACTAGTCTCGTGGTACGACGATACATCTGGGAGTTCGTTCCAATCACAGGAAACGTCGCTGGCGCCGACAGAGCGTGAATGGGCTAACTTCTCAGTTGAATTAGAGCGTCCTGTCGATGCCACACATATCGATGTTTTCCTGTTTTTGAGTCCGCCTGACGGAGTCGATGTCCTGCGGGCGGCGTTTGATTCGTTAAGTCTCGTTGAGTGGGAACCGGCTGATGTCAAAGGCGGGAGGCAGTTCGATACCATCCGAGGTCCATCGGGGGCAACTATTAGCACAATCCCAGTTGACGGCGAGGTGCGCTGGCAATGATCGTCGCTGTCATCGTCACCGCGTTCGGGCTCCTCGCAGTGGCGGGATTGACACAGGTGTATGGGTACCGACTTGGCGGTACGATTGCGATACCGATTCTCGCCGTGTACACTCTCAAAAGTTTTGTAATGCTCCCAATCTACGTTCTTAGCAGTGCCGTCGCGTATCTTGGACTCGGGCTGTTGAAGAACAAGACGTTGATTTACGGCCGGGCTGAACTGATCTACGCAATCCTGATTGGTAGCCTGATACCGGTCACAATCTTCCTGACATTCGGCTTTCTCATCCAGGATCTCTTCCAGACTGTTGTGTTTATCGGGAGTATTCTCCCTGGCCTTGCCGCATACAACTATCACCAGCTTGATGACGAGACCCGTTATTGGGATCTATTGACCGCAGCGGTGGTGTTCGTATGTTTGTTCGGGCTTGGATGGTTTCTTGTCTCAGCAGAGTTCGCACCCACACTTGCGACTGCCGCGCCCATTACGCTCTACTCGCGTACAGCAGATGTGGCAACCTGGAAAGGTGTCGCCGTCAATGAGCCCCTGTCGCCAGTCATCCTCCCTCGACTTGTAACCGTGTTGTTGTTCGCGGTTGGAATGCTCCTATCAGAGCGTGTCCGTGAGCGGTACGACATCCGAATTGGAGTTGTTTCGGTGGCACTGCTTGCGATCTTTTCGCTCGCTGACCGCCGGCTCGTCTTTCTATACATTTGTCTCATCGTTATTTCATATATTGCTGTACAACTGGTCCATCGTTCGTCGTTGCTATATGGGCGTGTGCTCGTCGGCATTGGCGCAGCGTTTGGCATCGTCGCAGCCATACCGTTGTCAATTGAACTGGGGATTACACGTGGTCTTTCAGCGTTCTTTGTCGGTATCTTAGCGGGGGTAAACGCGTACAACATTCACGTCGCACAGCCGGCTAGTCGACGGCTGTTCGTCCCCCTTCAGTTTGGATCGTTCGTCTTCTTGCTGTGCTTGACCAGACTCACCGGAGCAGTCCTTCCGAGGGGATTCCCCCGCCAATTTGGTCTCACTGAGATAATAGTCGGCCTGAGCATCGTCGCCGTGTGCTTCGGATATGTTGAGTGGCGAACAATCCGAAAACCCGACGAAGAGAGAATTTCTGATCAGTCTATTTTGAATCAGTCTGATAATACCCAAGATGCTGCCGCAATCAACAATGAAACGTCGCGAGAGATAGATACATGACCCATGATAGCCGGTTTGAGGTGTACGATACCTCTGCGGGGTGGCGATGGCGATTGCGAACCAACAGTCGCGTCTTAAGCCAGTCTACAGAGACGTTTTCTTCACCCGAACAGGCTCGCTCGGCAGTCAATCACGTCCGGGCAGCAGCATCTGTCGTCGAAGATCTGCCGGAGCAACAATTCAATGATTCTCAAGCGAGTACCCAGGTTACTGACGTACAGTGTATGACCATCAATAATGGCGGCCAGTACGAGTGGGTGCTTGTTGATGGCGACCATGTACTTGCGCGAGCGACGGCGACATACGAGGCCAAATCCGATGCTGTGACGGCAGCCACGTCATTTTGTGCGGCTGCCAGCGTTACAGAAACGGCGTTCCTCCTGCGGAACCAGAACCAACAATCATCAGCGTTTGATGTCGGCTCAACCTCCGTACTGGCGGCGCTTCGTTCCCTAGCTACGCTCCCAATTCGGGGATTCAAACACCGTCGGACGATTCAGAAGATAGACACACGGATAGTTGTCTCTGGCATTCGTGGAAAGTCTTCGACCACTCGCCGACTTGACGATGTGTTTAGGCGACGGGGATATGACACATTAACAAAAATTACTGGAAATCAACCCCACCTGATCCACAACGGTGGCGTAGTCCCGTTGAACCGCGAAGGACCCAGAACAACCCTATATGAGAATATCGACGTTTTTCGAGAGTATGTACCTAAGCTCGCGAAATACTTCCCTGAAGATGTCGCAATTTTTGAAAATCAAGGTATCACAGAGTACACGACACGTTTGATTAACGAATCATTCCTAGATCCACACGTTATTATATTGACTAATATTCGGCGTGATCATCAGGACACACTTGGTGAAACCCGAGCAGAAATCGCACGGTCGTTTGCCAAATCAGTTCCGCCCAATGCCCACATCGTGTGCGGTGAACAGCATCCGGTCATCTACGAGTATCTGGAACATGAGATCACGGCCACAGAGGCGACAATCGAACAAGTAGCAATCCCAGAAGAGCACAAGGGACTACTTGGGGCGGAGACAGCTCACTCGGTGAACCACACCCTTACAGCTGTCGGTGAATCCCCTGTTCCTTCGGATGAGATCCGAGCGTATCTCGAGCAGATTCAGCCGGCATGGACTACTGTCCCGAACGGACTCATTTTTAATGCAGCAGAGGTGAACGACGTCGAGAGCACTGAAGCGGTTAGACAAGCTCTTGAGAACTCTGATCGCATCACACCATTTGTATTCTTGCGGCCAGATCGACGCGGTCGAACTGCCTCCTTCGTTTCGTACTTTGATCACCTTGCTGAACAGGGGATCATCGATGCTGGATACGTGATGGGTAGTGACAGTTCCGTATTCGCAAAGGAAACGGAGTGCGAGGTCACGGAGATAGACGCTGACGCCGATCCAGAAGCCGTGTTAGACCGGCTGCTCAATCGCGGTCGACCCGTGATACTGATGGGAAACACTGTTGACGAGTTCATGCGGGAGATCGATTCAGAAATCGACTCGCGAGCACAGGGCGGGTCGTCGGTTGAGAGGCCAGATGAAGTACCAGTTTCGTAGTTCTCACGCAATTTTTCTATAGCCGCCTATTGTTCCTCAACAACTCACGACTTTTTTCCGCCCCTACCGTGCCCCAGTCGAATGACGGAATGGTTGTTCCACAGAAGTACGGTTCACCTCGAAACGCGGACGGACTGGGACCTGCTGTCGCTCTCGCTCCTGTAGCGCCGGAACCGATCGCTGGCGCTCAAAAAACCTACCCTGATGGGTGCGTCTCTAGAGCCAGCCGCACCCTCAACGGTGATAGTCAAGCTGTGGATCCTTAGTCCGCCTCGGAGTCAAACGGCAAACGCGTCTAAGACGTTTGTTATCTCGCAAAACGAGAAGACAGATGCTGCTTCTTCACTGGGACAAAAACTGACACACTTGACTGAAATAACAGGGGTAGCAGAACGGATGGGTCTGCGTTCCTTCTATTCATGAACCCCGACCGCTTCACCGTCCTTGACTGGAAAGCATAAGATCTGCTGTACGAGAACGGATATCTGTCTGACGAAATGCCTGATACCCCGACTGTCCAGAATTATCTACTGTATCTCGGCGCATACTGGGCGATAGCGAAGGAGTACGACGTGAGTCTCGACATACTAGATATGGCGCTATGGGCACTCAGAGGCGACTAGCAAACCGTCACCAGCGATTAAATACAGTCAGGAAAGATATTCTACCATGGACGACTCAAAACGGCCCGAACGTCCCGGCCCCGACGCGACGAGTGCTGAGATTGCGGAGTGGATGGAGAAGGATTTCGGGTGGGCCGTTGCCGAGGGAGCCGCGAACGCTGGTGACGAAGATGACTCCGACGAGCACGAGGTCCTCAAGGTCGAGATAATCAATCACGAGCGAGGTGAGGTCGTCGGGACGGTTGACACGGACGGAAACCTTGATACGGAGAGTGAGGCACTACGCGAGGTCTCGAAAGAGTATCTTGCTGAGGGCGTCCCTGTACTCGTCCCCACGACCTACGAGAACGAGGATGGTGAGACAGTTCATGCGGATGCTGAGGTGATCGTCGAACCGGAAACTACGGGATTCGTGCGAGCGTTCGTTGACGAACTCCCGAGTCCGTTCGACTGTGACCCTGATGTGCTGATCGACCTGCCAGCTCACAGCTTAGAGCAGGATTGAGGATACACCGAACGTCTCACCCTACTATATCGGGATGTTGGATTAGAGCATTCTGGAGTTTCGCATTTATAGAACGAAACCGGTTCTCCGGCTAGTTCGTTGCCTCGTTAAGAGTTCCGCGCCTCTGCGAGTTGAGGTATAATCCGATGTATCCCACAGGCTATCGCCACAGAATCGCATCTCGTCGGAGTCTCTTGATCATCCATGTTCGGTTAACACTCTCGTAATATTCTATGCGGTCCAAGATTGCCTGAGTCGGGCGCACGCGGCGGGAGCGACCGACGCTCAAACTCCACTAACTTCCGACTGGGGCTTAACCGAACACCGATGGCCCACGGTCCATCGCTGTATCGATTGATTAGAGTTGCGTGCCTCTTTCCCAACTGGATCGAGAAGGTATTGATATGACAAATAGTAAAGTACGTTGGCTGAATCTGCCGTAGTATGAACACACTGCCAGGCGGCGATAGCGGGCCGCCGTCTCTTTCCCGCACATTCTCTCCTGAGGAGGTCAACATGGATTTGACCATGTGCGGCCTCTTACCCGATCGAGCCGAAGAGATCGCTCGGCTGTACTGTGAACACGGAAACTGGAACCAGGTCAAGGAAGTCTGGTTCGAGGAACGCCGTGCGAACCGCAGTACAAAGGGGAGTTCACAGAAGATATACCGCGTTCTCTCGTCACGATTCAAAAACGCACCCGCCACCCTCCCCAGCCCAAGTGACCTCCCCGCTGTTTTGGATACCTGCTTGTCATCGCGAGACAAAGCACAAGTACTCTACCCTTATCTGGTCGCCGATGACGCGCTCGTTCAATACGCTGTCCACGAATACGCCCGACGCCTTGCTGAGGACTTCCCCGACCCTCTTGACTTCTCTAATGAGGCGCTCACATCTGTCTTAGATCAGTTCGAATACATTGACAAGACGCCCTTTGACTATGCCGACTCAACGACGAAGAGATGGTGTGAAGGATTCCGATCGATTATGCGCGAAATCGGTGTCTTGGAGAGTCAGCAAACGGTCGTCGGTGACCCGCCATCACTCGGAGATACGCCACTCCTCGTCGCAATAGGCTACTCGTACGAGGAAGGCGGCGAAGAATGGTTCAAATCACCAATCGGGCTCCAATACCTCTTCCAGCCGAGTTCCCGTTGGGAGGAAATCTACAATCGGGCAGCAGAAACGGAGGCATGGAAGTTTGTCGAACTTCACGGGAGTCTCAAACTACGGCCGACTGACGAGCCATACTCATCAATTACCAGTGAGGGAGTCCAATAATGACCGACACAACGTGGTTTGAAGACTTACCAGAGGATTTCGAGGAATCGGTGCGTATTGACCGCGATGACCAGTCCGCGGACGAGAACCAACACCGCAAACAGGCTATCGAATCATACCACGTTACGGCCGACTCCCAGCGCTTCCTCGAAGACTTCATCAACCGGTTGCTTGGTGAAGCAGAGGACATGCGTACGGGATCGAATTACTGGCTCTATGGGTACTATGGAAGCGGGAAGAGCCACCTTCTAACAGTCTTGGACGGGCTGTTGGATACTCAGTGGCTCCAAAACCGCTCCGACAAAGTTTGGACAGAACTCCTCCCGGATGCGTCGACGAACGAGGGCCTCAATATACTACAAAACCAGTGGGAATCCGTTCATTCCGAGTATCACGTTATCCCTATCTCGGTGAACCTGCTGAAGTACCAGGGGCAGAAGCAACGAAGTTTCAGTGAGATCGTTCTTCGGCATGCCCACCAGAACCCGATCCTCACGGGTGTCGATAATGGGATCTCCACTGGGTTGTCTTCGCAACTTGACGTCGCGTACTTCGAAGACTGGTACCGAACGACTGAAGCATGGTCTGAGCGGCAAGACCGAGCGGCATCAGTCGTCGAGGGAGTGACCCCAAAATCGCCGCAGTACGAATGGGAGGAGGCAGAACTCTGGACCGACATCCAGCAGTACAGCGCTCTCTCCGACGTAGTGCTCCCAGGGCTGTTCGAGGAAGTAACGGGCACGCGAGACGGATATACCGACCTCCAGCCTTCAGATATTGATCCCGAAGAGGTCGTCAGTCGCCTCGAATCCCTCCGGCAAGACCGTGAAGAGGAACTCGGCGAGCCGGTCAAGCTCGTTCTTCTGCTCGACGAGGTGAGCCTCTTCATCGGAACCGATTTCGAGCGCCTCACTGAGCTTCAGACGCTTGCAGAGAACGTCGACGCCATCGGGAATGGCGACATTCAGCTCGTCGCAACCGCACAGGCGAAAATCGAAGACGTTCAACCGAAATTCGCGGCGCATGGCGCTGATTTCAGTATTGTCAAAGACCGGTTCCCACACCGGTACCAGCTCCCGAGCAAGCACGTCGGTGACATCGCCAAACGACGACTGTTCCAGAAGTCAACAACAGGTGAAGACGCAGCTCGCCGCGTCCTCGACGATGCCAGTGTGAAACCGGCTGAGTCGCTCGTTTATAACGAGATTAAGCAGAACACGAAGCCGCCGCTTGACGCGATCGACGACGAGGAACTCGTCGAATTCTATCCGTTCCTCCCGTATCACGCGCCACTGTTCCTCGAAATTCTCTTCAACCTTCGTCGGGAGGCGAACGACCCAGCGAAGTCTATCTTCTCTGGAACAGCACGGGCCATCCTTGCGCTCATGCACGGGCTACTGACAGACTGGGTCGACGAAGGCGAGGAAGACCACATCGTCTCCTTGGTCGACTTCTTTGAGCTGATCGAGCCTGAGTTGCGCGAAATCCTTCCGCAGGATATGCGGGTCGTCGAGGGCCCCGACGAGACGACCGGTATCGCTGACGAGGTAGACGACGAAGAGAGTGAAATCCAACCGTTTGACCTCGACGTCGCAAAGGCGGTACTCCTGCTTCAGCACGTTCACGAAATCGTCCCACTGAACGAGGGGAACATCGCAGTTGCCGTCATGGACGACCTGAACGGCCAATCCTGGATCAGTACAACCAATCGCGTTGAAGATTCACTCGATCGGCTTCAGAAGTTTATCCGACCAACCCAAGACGAGAGCGGACCCCGCTATCGGTTCGCAACACAGGAAGAGCGCCTCATCTACGACGATACCGAGGAGAATGAGGCAGACCCAGACTGGGACGACATCGTCGAAACGCTAGACGACCATCTCTGGGAACGTATCATCCAAGACCTGCCTCTTCCTGAGTCAGTTCCGTACGGTGAGTCTGGCGACGAGTACCCCGTATCGTATCACTTCGAACTCGACGGAACGACGTTCGAGACAGGAAGATTGTCTGAGGGGGGTCTAGATATTGGGCTCGCTATTCAGGGCGTTCGGCCTGACACAGATTCCGAACAAAACGATGAGGACACGCTGTACTGGGAGATAGACACTGATGGTCTCCAAGACCTACGAAAGCGACTGGTCGAATGGTGGGCGCTTCGCGACGCAATTGCGACTCGAGACGCACCAAAGGCGGTTGAGCGTGACCTCGAACAGCGTGCAGACGCAGTCCGCAGTAAGCTGACCAGCACGATGATGAGCGGCTCGTACAATGTGAAAGATCGGACGGCAATCGGCGGTCTTTCGAAAGCAGTTCAGGCCACGGTCGATGTCGCCTTCCCCGACGACTTCCACCCGATGATGCTCCAAGTCGACGAGAGTCGATTGCGCGAGCTAGGCGAACTCGACAGCGATACACCGCTGCCCGCGTGGGCGCGAACGATTCAGGTCCCCTCGTCGAACCAGAATGGGAACCAAGGGAAACAGACTATCCAGCGAAACGTTATGTCCCTTACTGGTCGACAACTGAAAGACCGTGATGAGGGGCTCAACATGAATACGGTCCTCGACGGTATCGTCGACCAGAAGCCGTTCTACGACGAGGCACGGCCTGCACTCTGTGCGATCATCTGGGGTTTCTGTCGTAAAGGACGGCTACTCCCTATTAACGAAGACGGAAACACGCTCGAAGACGAGGCTGTTCTTGACCTCGACAGTCTCTCGACGACGAGGCTTAAATTACTCAAATGGAAGTCGCCCGCAGATGTTCTGGCAGAGGGCGGTTTCAAGAAAACGACCGAAACGGTCGCAGATGGCCTCATCCACCTCCAAGAAGCCAACCAGCAGATTCTCTCGAAGCTTACCGGACTTCGCGAAGACGTCACTCTGGTCGTCGATACAGACGTTCGAACTGACGAAGTCGCCGAATTACTCAATACGTTTGCCGACGAGTTGACCGAGCGAATCGAGGCGACCGATGAACGCATCTCAACCGTTAAATCACAAGACGACGGTATCGAGGGCGTTATCGACCGGACGAACGATACACAGGAGTGGGTCGAAGAGGTGATCGACGTCTGGAACCGGCGACTTTCGACGCTACAACAGCTTGACGCGGTACTAACAATCGGGAATCGTCGGTTCAGCTGGATTGACGAGGACGCTCAATCTGCCATCGCATCTCGCTCGTCCGCGGTATCGTCGTTCGACGGTGATTGGTGGACGACCGACGGGTGGAGTACGCTGTCCGGGGAATTAGTTCCTGATCTCGTTCCCGAGCTTGACCGGTCGTGGAACACGTTCGTTGACGAACGTGGCTTGGGTGAACTGGTCAACCGTATCGAAGAGCACCCCTGGGTGCTCCCGGCTACCGATCTCCCAGCAGGCGTCCATATCGCCTTTGAGGGCGAATACATCACGCCAATGCGCCATCTCCAGCAGTGGTACGAAACGATTGAGAACGCCATCGCGACGCTGTCGAGTGATGTAGATTCAGACGAGGTGATCGAAGTAACGGACGACGTAGCGCAGTTAGAACCCCTTGCCGATGCCGTCGGATATAGTCCGACTGAGTTGGGTTCCCGACTCGACGAACTATCGTCGATCGTAGGTAATCGAACGCCCGACAACATCGACCAGATCGGAATCGTACCGGACGATCGGCAGAAGCTGAATCGTCGTCTGGAGCGTCTTGTTGAACAGCAAGACCTTGAGATCGAGGAGACAGACGAAGGGGTGATTATTCGATGAGCCAAGGCAGTTCGTCGCCGTACCGCGAATTTAAAGAGAAACTGCGTACGTTCGCGCAGGGGCAGCACGGTATTCGCAATCCATTCGTTATCGCTGCCGTCGAGCCAGCGGTCGAACACCGAGTAGCAGACCGTCTGGAAACCTGGTCGGATGGCCGAATAGAATCACCAGAGATCCCGGACTCGGTTACTGTTCAGCCAATCTGGCTCGACGAACTCCTTCCACAGACTGACGTGTACAAACTCCTCGTCGATCTGGGCGATCCATTAGCCGACCTTGACGGCGATACGTCGCCAGGCGAGCGTATCGAGGGGACAATGCAAGATCAGCTCGCCGAGGAACTCGTTCAACAGATGGTCGAGCACGAGCTGAGCGAAGAACAACTGGAGACCCAGAGCCACGTGGTCCTCCTGCTCAACCTCGGCAGTCTGTATCCATTCACGCGCGCGTCAGAACTGCTCGACGAACTCGACCGGCGGAACGTCAAGTCCACCATCGGTATCCCGTTCCCTGGGGACGTCGTCGGTGGGAAATTGAGTTTCTTCGGTGGCGAATCGCGGCACTACTACCCAGCCCACCAGATTGACGGGCAGATTCAGGGGGTACATCTCCAATGACTATCGACGAGCTCTTCCACAGCGATCCGACTCGACAACTCGAAGAAGTACAGAAAGTCAACGCCCGAGAACAGGCCGAAACCGACGTCCGAGAGTTCTACGAAACGGATAGTGCCGAGCGGGTTCTCACAGAACTCGGCGAGACTATCAAGACACATCCCGGTGAGGCCGCACGGTTTCTCTACATCCACGCGACGTTCGGCTCAGGGAAGACTCACCTCCTGAAGCTAGTCGGCCTCCTTGCTGACGACGAGTCGGAATTCGCCTACCTAGGTGATAGGCTGGCCGAGCAATGGCCCGGTTTCGATGAACTTCAGCAATCTATCACCGACTCACACGTCGACCGCCTGAAGCCGGTCTTCCTCAACCTGCTCGACCGCGACGCGTCGAAAGAGCCCCCGCTGCCGTTCCTCATCTTCGAGGCGATCGGCCGTGAACTCGGGTATCCGACTGACCCGAACTGGCTGCTCGAGTGGGCATGGACGCTTGACATGGAGTACGACGACGTTTGGGAGTCGCTTCAGCACTTCGAACACGACGGAAAGACGTTCGAGGATGTGCTCTCCGAACGGGCCTCGCTACGCAGTTGGCTCTACGACGCATTGCCGGCGATGGCAGAGACATCCGGTACAGAGCTCAACAGCCCTTCGGGCGTGAAGTCCTCAATCGAAACTGCGGAAGAGGACGTTGAACCCGAAGCGTTCGACCCAGCGGATCTCGTCTCGCGGGTCGAGACTGCGATTGACGCCTTGAACGGCGGGAGCAAGCAGACTGAGTTGCTACTGGGCCTCGACGAGGTTGCGCTGTTCGTCGGCGACAGCCGCCATCGCTATCGAGAGTTCGAAGAGACGATGGAAGCGCTCCAGCGCGGCCCGAATCCAGTCGTCGTCACCACCGGTCAGTATTCACTCCCGGATACGCGTGAGAGCCTCATCGGTGAGCCGCCCGAAGACCACTGGACACACCAACAGGTTCCGCTCGAAGGAGCAGACACGGAGATTATCGTTCGAAAACGGTGGCTCCAGAAATCCGATCCCGAGGGTAGGGAGCGTGTCGAGTCGATGGTGGCGTCGATGCCCGACCTCTTACTTCATACGTACTCCTCGGTGACGAGTGCGGACCCAGACTCTATCGAGTCCTACCCGTTCCGCGAGTACGACCTGTCGCTCCTGCGAACGGTAATGCAGGAACTCATTACGCAGGGACGGTCAACCGACCGAGACTACATCCAGGGGCGAGCGCTGCTCGTTCTGGTCAGATCACTGTTCACCAAGTTCGGGTGGGCGTCGAAGGAGGAGGGGTCGCTCGTCACGTGGGACGTCCTCTTCGACCTGCTGGTCGAGGAGACGACGTACCTTCCGCTGTGGGTCCAGGAGATGATCGACAACACGCTCGTACCGACGTTCGACGGTGACGAGGATGCGTGGGAAGTCCGCCTCGCGAAAGGACTCTACCTCCTGAACCAGACGCCTGCTGTCCCCTCCACGCCGGAAAACCTCGGTCGGTTGATGGTCGACGATGTCAACGCGTCCGTCGACGAAGTGGTCGGGCGAACCGAGTCAGGCCTGAAGACGCTCGTCGACAAGCAAAAGGCCCTCACCGAGACGAACGACCAGGGCGACGAAGTGTACACACTCGTCTCTGAGGAACAAGAGAGCATTCTCAGCCGTGCGCAGGACAAGGCCGCGAAGATTTCTCCGCACCAGCTGTCGGCGTGGGTAGAGACGCGACTGCGCGAGAGCGATGACTTCTTCCGCAGCGACGGTAGCCGTCACGAGGCCGACGTCGGCGACGAGCGCCTCGTCCCACTGCGGTACGACTACTCGATCCTCGAACCGGTCGACCGAGCGCCGTCCCCGGAGTACGATGCGCTACGCGTTCGTGTGCTGGCAGACGAACACGACACCGTCTCTGAGCAGGTCGAGACGTGGCAGGATGTAAATGACGGCCCGGATGGTGGCGAACACGTCCTGATCACCATCGACGTGCCCGAGACGATGCTCGAGCGGATTCGCAACGTCATCGGGATGGGACAGGTGTTAGACGAGGAGACCGAGTCTCACGAGGACCTCGAGCGTGAACACCGAACTGACAAGCGCCGCCTCGAAACCTCGGTTACCGAAATCCTCGACGATGCATCGGTGTACACAGTCCACGAACACCGCGGCGCACGCTCCAGCGTGCTTGACGATGTCGTCCGGGACCAGGTCGACGCCGTGTTCGGGTCGTCTCGGAAGACGCTCTCACGGCCGCTCGTCGAGGTCGACGACGCGAAGGCGATGGCGAAGTTCTTCCGCGGCAGCGGAGAATGGCCGCTCTCGGGCGGGGACGCAGCGATGCTTGGCGTCGACACCACCAGCGCTGAGATCGCAGACACCGGCTGGTGTCGCGAGTTCATCGACACGTACGAGTCACAGAAGTCGGTCGACGTCGAAACGCTCCTCCAGCAAACCCAGACGGTGAACGGCGACTACCGTGGGACGCCTCAGGAGTCGATCGCGGCGCTCCTCATCACGCTCGCAACCTCAATCGAATCGCTCGCACTCAAACAGGATACCGAGTACGTGACTGACCCTGCCGCAATCGGCCGACAGGTGCGTACCAAGGGCGGACTGACCTCACTCCAGGTCCGCTTCGGCGTCGAGATTATCGACCCGAAGACGGTGAAGGAACTGTTCACTGTGCTACTCGGGGAGGAACCGAAAGGTGACGGGCCAGACGAATGGCTGAGTGAGCTCGGACAGTGGGTCGATGCGAACAGCGCGACCGTCAAACGCACGCTGAAGGGAGCGAATAGGGAGTTCGACGTAACGCTCGATTCGTTCGAGGCGACAATCGAGCCGGCTCTCAGTGGTGGCGAACTGTCCACGTCCGACTTGGGAAGTGAAGATGATCTCGACAGGGTACTCGAGGAGGCCAAGACCTTCGCGGACGCTCGTGAGCTCTTCGGCGTCGAGGAAGACGGGAAGACGCTTTGGGAGCTATTCAGCGACGAGCTGGACACGATGACGTCGCGCTATCCGAACGCCTCGGTGACTTCTGGTATGCGGGAGACAGCGGAGAGCAATACTGTCCCTAGTGTTGCGACGGTCGAGTCACGGCTCCAGGACGCAGCGAGCCACCGCGTCGATGAAATGTCGGCGCAGTACCGGCGAATCACAGGAGACGCCACTACTGAGTCCGACCCTGACGCCATCTGCGACGATCTGGGCGCTTGGCTCCGGTCGAACGAGGACGACGTTCGAGGAATCGTCGATAGTGCTACTGACGAGTTCGACGACATCGTGTTTGGCGACTTGGAAGATGTGTTCGAGACAGTCTGGAACGGTGGGGATCTCCCGGAAGGTGACCTCGTTGACTCTACTGTCGCCCAGCAGGCTGAGACGTACGAGCAGGTTCGCGAACTCTTTGACGACACTGGTGGTGCGAGTCCTTGGTCTCAGCTACAGGAAGCAGGTCAAGAGTTGCGTGAGGAGCATCCAGACTCGCCGACGACAGAGACTGTCGAGACTGCGCTCGCCTCTTCGCGGCCACCCACGAAGCGACGCGTGCGCCAGCTCATTGAGCGTGCTAAGGACCCGAAGCCACCGGATGCAGACGACGATGCGTGGGCCGAACTTCAGATGGTCGCCGAAGAGCTACGCCAAGAGCTACCGAATGCCGACGTGACCGATGAAGTTACAGCAGTCGTTGATGCTGATGAGCGACCGAGTGAGGAGCGTGTGGATGAGTTGCTTTCGGAATCGAAGATCGTGTTAGAACGGGTTCAAGATGTAAAGGAGCGACTCGACAATATTAATACGGGAAGCATCGTTCTCGTCGAAGAGTTGCCTAATTAAGATAGGAAACAGTAATATTTAAATAATTAATTGGAATACGCTAATTATCGTAAATGTAGAGTATATGTTAATATTAACTCACAACTCTCTCTGAACC
>NZ_NHNZ01000031.1:0-2229 GCF_002727095.1 Halorubrum sp. C191
GCCGACATGGCGACAGAGGCGTTTTCACAGACAGACCAGCGAGTCAGTGACCAGTAGAGCTCTGTCGAGGTCAACGACGAATGATGTCCGTATCCTCTGTGGCCAGTGCGTCAGAAAGAGATCATCCAGAGAACTGGTACCGGTTTTGGACGGACGTGACGAAGTCGAAGGCCTTGACGAGTTGAACTGCATCCTTGTAGCCATGCTGTGAGAGGGCACGCTCAATCCCGTGGAACGCGGCCAAATCATTCGTGTAGATGCCGATCGATTCTGTCCGTCCTTGTTCGAGGAGTGTTGGTGCTGCCCCACCCACTTCTACATCTGCTTGCTCTATCGTGTGCTCGGGACGACCGTGGCAAACATTTATAGTTTCTAGTTTCGTAACTATATACACGGTGAGCTACGATACAGAGCACGTGCGAAACGCGGGTGACACACCGGGGATGATCATCGGAATCCCTACGTTCGCAGAATTACTCGATAACCCGTCTCTCGCTAGTCTCTATACATCGATTCGGCAGTCCGGGACTACCACGGGCCCTGAACTCGTTGAAACAACGACAGTCTCGAAGAAGACGGTGTACGACTATCTACATAAACTGGAACAGGCGGGCCTGATCAGCAACGTTGACCATGATAGCAGGACCGCCGTATACACCGCTGAAGAGTTCAAACTGACATTGACAGTCCGCGAGACAGAAGTCTCGATTACCCCTGAACTTATCGAAGTGATCGCCCAGAAAAACGAACATCCAGCGATCGAGCGGGTTCTCGAAGATCACGGTATCGTCACGTTCGCACTCGCGTACGACCTCGTGAAAGCACACAGTGAGGGGGGTATCACAATCCGGCAGATCGCGAGCCTCGCAGACCTTTCTTCTGGAACTGCGTATGATCTTGTCGAAGCCATCTATTCGATTCTCGATCTTGGTGACGAGGAGTCGGCCCCGACGACGTACACACCAGATGATTTCGATGAGGTTGAGAGCGATCCCCTCGAAGAATTTGACGGCAAGTAGGCTGAATGACGAGGATCTATACCGCGAATGTTGCGGACACGGTGATGTTTCGGAACTTGGGGAAGCACCCCAGTCCGCACCTACAATCACTCAAAAGTGCCGTAGAGGAAACCGGTACAGAAATTTGGGTGCCAGCAGCAGTCTACCACGAACTGACGGATACCGGGAGTGCTGACTCACCGACGAATCCGTACCTCGATATGGCTATCGAAGAAGGGTGGCTGCGGGTAGCCCCACCGCTTCCAGGTAACCGTACAGCGGGATTCGATAGTAGTGCTGGACCGGTTGAGAAAGCACGGTTCGTTGCAGATGAGTTTCTCAACCAGCAAAGCAAGTATCCAGAGACGAACAACTGGCAGGATGCAGCAGTAGTCGCGTTGGCAGTTCGACTGTTCGATGCGAATGCTCGAATCCGTGTGATCACCCACACAGCGGACAAAAATCTGGCCAAGGCGTGCGCTCGTATCCCTCCTGAATTTGGATACTACGATATCAAATCCCGATACTATAACCCGCCCCAGACAGCAAAGGCTGAGTTTCCAACTATTGACCAGCTTTCGTGGAATGAGTGATCCACCGCTAGGTCCAGCTCTGAGGCACTCGGTTTAATTATTGACATACATAACAGAAACCTGTTACAGACATCTGTTACAGGTGTCTGTAATAGATGCTTATTCTAGATAGTTCTATCAGGTGCATTCTTCAAGATCGAGATCCCACCAGTACCGCTTCTAGTTCCAAAACAAATACAGATAGTTGTTGCAGAAAAATTTTCTAGATATTCGTTACAGATTGTAGTCCCGAATGTCTGACACAGATATATGTAACAGGCAGTCATATGAGTCGATATATGATAACGACTGTCATCTACGCTGAGTCCGGGGGGACGTACAAAACGACCATGACAGCAAACCTCGCGGTCGCGTTCAAGCGGATGGGGCTTGATGTCCTCGTGATCGACTTAGACCCACAGACAGGAAATCTTACCTCACTCTTCGACGTCGGAGAGAACCGTGGGAACCCGGATGCAGATAATCTCGTAAAGCATATTCTGGAAATGCCTGATAGCGACTTCGACGATCTCATCGAGACCTGTGAGGAGGGCATCGACATAATTCCGAGCCACGACATGTTGGGGGACTTCACCTCCAACCTCGAGCAGAAAATCTCCTATGAAACTGGGATGAAGGGTCAGTCGATCACATCGACA
>NZ_NHNZ01000030.1:0-6884 GCF_002727095.1 Halorubrum sp. C191
ACGCCGCCCGGTACGCCGCCGACGAGGGGTTCGCCGACCCGGACCGGCTGGCGATCTCGGGCGGGAGCGCGGGCGGGTTCGCGGTACTCGCCGCGCTCGCGTTCCACGACACGTTCGACGCGGGCGCGAGCTACTACGGCGTCGCCGACCTCCGCGCGCTGGCGGCGGAGACCCACAAGTTCGAGTCGCGCTACCTCGACAGGCTCGTCGGCCCGCTCCCCGAGGCCGACGACGTCTACGAGGCGCGGTCGCCGGTCGCGCACGCCGAGGGGATCACCGCGCCGCTGCTGCTGTTACAGGGCGGCGAGGACGAGGTGGTCCCGCCCGCGCAGGCCGAGGCGATGATCGACGCCCTCGTCGCGAACGGCCGGAGTGAGTCGCCGGCGACGCCGGGATCAGTCGGCAGATTCGGACCGCTCCCCGTCGGCCCCTCGCTGGCGCTCGGGCAGCGGTCCGTCGTAGCCGTCCGGGACGTACGGGCAGAGCGGGTCGCTGTCGGTCGGATCGCCCGTGACGGCGTAGGCTCGCGACCGACTCCCGCCGCAGACGTGGCGGAACTCGCAGGCGCCGCACTTCCCCGAGAAGCCGTCCGGGTCGCGGAGCGACTCGAAGAGGTCGGCGTTCCGGTAGACATCGACGGCCGACCGCTCGCGGACGTTCCCCGCCGACTCGGGCAGGAACCCGGACGGGTACACCTCACCGGTGTGGCCGACGAACGCGAAGCCGCGCCCGGCCGTGATCCCGCCCCGTCGGTCGGCCCCCGCGTCGGCGCTGCCGGCCTCGGCGCGCTGGATCCCGACACGTCGGTAGAACGGGGCCTCAGTGGTCTTGACGCCGAACCGCTCCTCCTCCGACACCTCGTGGAGCCACGCCATCGCCGCCTCGGCGCGCTCGGGGGAGACCGGGTCGAGGACGCGGCCGCGACCCACCGGAACGAGGAAGAAGACGCTCCAGAGGACGGCGCCGAGGTCGCGGACGCGGTCGCGGATCGCGGGGAGGTCCTCGACCGTGTCCGCGCAGACGGTAGTGTTGATTTGGAGCGGGATCCCGGCGTCGCGGGCGGCGCGCGCGGCCGCGACGGTGTCCGCGAAGCTCTCCTCGCCGCGGAACGCGTCGTGGCGCTCGCGGGTCGACCCGTCGAGGCTGAGCGCCATGCGGGCGATCCCCGCGTCGCCGAGGTCGCTGACGCGCTCGGGCGTGAGCGACCGGGTTCCGCTCGGCGTGATCGTCATCCGGAGGCCGAGGTCGTCGCCGTGCGCGACCAGCTCCGTGAGGTCGTCGCGCGCGAGCGGGTCGCCCCCGGAGAGGACGACCAGCTGTCCGTCGCCGAACGCGGCGGCGTCCGCCAGCAGTCGCTTCCCCTCAGCGGTCGTCAGCTCGTCGGGGTGTCGCTGCGGCCGCGCGTTAGCCCGGCAGTGGCGGCACGCGAGCCCGCAGGCCTGCGTGACCTCCCAAACGAGGACCAGCGGCCGCCGGTCCGTGTCGAGGTCGTCGAACATCGCTCACGTCCGGCTACGACCCGGACCCGTTTGGGGTCGTTCCCGAACGTGTTCACCGGACGTAACGGCGAGCGACGGCGGGAGGGACGCGTCGGATCGACAACTGCGATGCGGGATTTAAATACACGTGAGCGACCCCGACAATCGATTATAGATGACAGAGTGGTCGGCGCGTGCCTGCGCGCGGCCGCCGCAGGCCGCCGCAGGCGGCCGCGAGGAGCACGCGCGAGGGAGTCGGCCGACCGAAGGGAGGGCGACGAGGCTGGGGAGGCGTGAGGCTGCGGCGCTGTGCGGTCGGGTGGGACTCAAAGGGGCAGTCGCCGGCGGCTTCGCCGCCTGCTGCCAGTGGCGCGTCGCGCCACGCTGCCGCGAGGGCGAAGCCTGACGACGCACGCACCGCAGTGAGTGGAGCGAACGAGCGAAGAGCGCAGCGAGCCATGCGAGCCGTCGCGGTCGGGATTTGTGTCATTCGTCGTTGGAATACCGCCATGGTTGTTCGTACTGTACTCGACTGAGCGAGCGATAACCCTGCTCACGAGCCCCGGGGTCTGGATCGCCTGTGCCGCGATTTGGACGGTTATGTCACTCTCACGCGTACTGGCGGATTCGAAGTAACTCAGGTCGCGTCGCCTTCGCCGGACCGCTCCCTCGCGTCGGTCTGGTCGCCCTCCCCCGCTCGCTCGTCCGAAACGGTCCACTCGCCCTCGCCCGACCAGACCGCCGTGACGACCGCGGTGGGCGCGTCGGTCCCGACCGCGGCGTAGGCGTACCAGCGGTCGTCGAGCCGCGGGAAGAGGGACTGCGGCGTTCGGTCGTTGTACTGGACCAACACGTCATGACCGCCGAGCGGCTCGGCGCGTTCGAGCGTCTCGCGCAAGGTTGCGGCGGCGCGAGGTCCCGCGCGTCGAGCCCTCCACCGCCGCCGACTCGTCGGGCTCGGAACTCATATCCGGTGGTACGGACCCGATCTCTGGGTCCGTTCCGCCGAACATGTTCCGACGCCGACCGCGGAGCCGAAGCTACTTCCACGCCGGCGTCGAAGCCTCCGGCATGGCACAGGCACGTCTCCGCGTGACGATCCCGGACGGTCCGTGGGTCGGCGAGGTCTCGCGTGAGTTCCCCGAGGCGCGGTTCCAGGTGTTGACCGCGACGCCGGACGACGGCGCGGGGTTCGCGCTGGTCCGGATCACCGCGGACGAAACGGACCCGATCCTCGACGCGATCGACGACCACGAGACGATCACCCACTCGTCGGTGATGGCCGCGGACGACGGGATGGTCACCGTTCAGGTCGAGGCGCTCGTCCCCCTGCTACAGACGGTCGCCCGCCGGGCGGGCGTCCCCATCGAGATGCCGGTCGAGATCCGCGACGGCGTCGCGCGCGTCGACGTGACGGGTAATCACGAGCGCGTCGCGGAGTTCGGCGACGCCCTCCGCGACGTGGGCGCGGCGTTCGAGGTCGAGTACGTCCAACAGCGGATCAACCCCGGCGGGTCGCTCACGGAGCGCCAGCGCGAGGTCCTCTTCGAGGCGGTCGACCGCGGCTACTACGACGTGCCCCGAGAGACGACGCTCACCGAGGTGGCTGACCATGTCGGCATCGCGAAGTCCACGTGTAGCGAGGTGCTCCAGCGCGTCGAGCGCACGATCGTCCGGGAGTTCGTCGACGACCTCCCGCGCCGCCCCCTCGACTTCGAATCGCCGGAGGAGGACGGTATCGAGCGGATCCAGTAGCGGCGATCGAAAAAGTCCGACCGGTCGCCGCGCCCGGTCTCGCCTCGCGCCAGAGCCGACGGCGACGGACCAACTGCCCCGCGACGGCGGCTTGGACCACGCACCACGCGACGAGCGACGCCGCCAGTGTGACCGTCGAGAGCCCGCTCCCGGCGAGGGCGACGGTGAACCCGCCGCCGTCGGTCGCCCCGAGCCCGCTCAACACGAACACCCGGAAGGGCTCGCCGGATTCGACAGCACCAGCGCCGACAGCGCGGCGTCCGGCGGCTCGGTCGCCGCGACGGTTCCGAGCGCGAGCAGGTCGTGGACCAGCACGAACCAGACCCGCACCAGCAGCGCCGCGCCGAGATCGGATTCGGCCTCCGGACGCGAGCGGTCAGCCCTTCAGGCGAGCCACAGCAGGCGCACGTTGCTCGCGGTGAGGTACGTCCCCGTGAGCGTGAGCAGCACCGGCGGGAAGTAGTAGAGGAGCCCGTCACCCTCACGCGCGCCCTCGACGCTGATCCAGAGCATCACGAGGTAGACGGCGATCTTCAGGGCGACGAGCCCGGAGAGCCCGAACGACTCCAGGGCGAACCGCACGACCGGGTTCGCCTCCTCGATCGTCGGGACGTACCGGAGGAAGGCGACGGTCGACACGATGTCGCCGACGCCGTACGTCGCCGTCGCCGCGATCCACAGCCAGTAGAACTCGTTGGGGCGCCGGCGGTAGGCGAGGCGACGCCGAGACCGATCGCGGGATCGAACCACGGGCGAAACTGTCGGGCGGCGAACGTGAATCTGCCGATCCGCTGGGGCCGGCGCGCGCTTTGCGGACGGAGACCGACCGGCGTCCGGCCGACTTAATAGGGATCGCGCCGTCTCGGCGGCCGTGACGGGGCCGTCGACCCGCGACGAGAAGCTGGAGCTCGGCGTCGAGCTGCTGGCGCACCTCGAACGCGAGGAGCTCGACCTCGCCGCGGCGGTCGACCGGATCGAGACGATCACGACGAGCCCGGCGCTCACCCGCGACATCCTCGACGCCGCGGAGAAGCGCGGCGTCATCGACCGCGAGGGCGCTCGGCTCCGGGTCAACACCGGCGGTGCCTACGTCGAGTACGAGCGCCAGGTCGTCGCGCGCGAGGGCGACTTCGAGTGTCGGCGCTGCGGCGCCTCGGTCTCGACGGGCCACTTTGTCGAACTTGACGCGGGCGAACTCGGCCCGTTCGGCTCCTCGTGCGTCCGCAAGGTTACGGGCCGCGAGTCGGAGTCGGCGTCGGACGCGGCGTGAGGGCGGCGCCGAGAGCGGCCTCCGGCCGGTCGAGCGTCCACCGCGCTCTCCCGCCGCCCGAGCGTCGACCGAACTCGCCGGAGTATTTACGTCCGCGCCCGAAGCGACGGTAATGACCGCGCCGAACCGGAACGCCCTGTGGGCGAACGCGCTCGTCGACGAGCTCGTCGCCGCGGGCGTCGACGCCGTCGTCGCCTCGCCGGGCAGCCGCTCGACGCCGCTGACCGTCGCCGCCGCTGGCCACGAGGATCTCCGCGTGTTCTCGCAGCTCGACGAGCGCTCCGCCGCGTACTTCGCGCTCGGGCGCGCCCGTCGGACCGGCCGCGTGACGCCGCTGATCTGTACCTCCGGCACCGCCGCCGCCAACTACCACCCGGCCGTGATGGAGGCGAGCGAGGCCCGCGTCCCGCTGCTCGCGCTCACCGCCGACCGGCCGCCCGAACTGCGCGACTCCGGCGCGAACCAGACCGCGGATCAAGAGAAGCTGTACGGCGACGCGGTTCGATTTTATAAAGACCTCCCGGAGCCGGCCGCAAACGATCGGGCCCTCCGGTCGCTGCGCACGACGGTCGCCCGCGCCGTCGCGACGGCAGAAGGGGCCGACCCGGGCCCGGTCCACCTCAACGTCCCGTTTAAGAAGCCGCTGGAGCCGACGCCGGTCCCGGGCGACGTGCCCGACGACCTGCCGGAGGCGGCCGAGCGCGGGCGCGACGGCCCCTACGTCGACGTGACTCACGGGGCCCCCGAACCGGGCGACGACAAACTCCGGGCGCTCGCGACCGCGCTCGGGGAGGCGGACCGCGGCCTGATCGTCGCCGGCCCCGCCGACCCGCCGGGGATCGACTCGGAGTCGGTCACGGCGCTCGCGCACGCCACCGGGTTCCCCGTGCTGGCCGACCCACTTTCCGGACTCCGGTACGGCGGTCACACGCGCGTCGCGCCCGTGATCGGCACCTACGACGCGTACCTCTCGGCCGACCTCGCGGACGGCGGAAGCGACGCGGGCGACGCCGCCGCGGCGGGCGACGCGTGGGCCGACCCCGACCTCGTCCTTCGGTTGGGTGCCTCGCCGACCTCCAAGCGGCTCCGGAAGTACCTCGCCGCGACCGGCGCCGACCAGTACCAGGTCGACCCCGCCGGCCGCTGGCGCGAGGCCGAGTTCGCCGCGACCGACCTCGTCGTCGCCGAGCCGAGCCGGTTCTGCGCCCGACTCTCGCGGCTCGTCGGCGGCGGGAGCGGAGACCAAGGCTGGCGCGCGCAGTGGGAGGAGGCCGACCGGGTCGCGGAAGCGGTTCACGCCCGCGAGGCCGACGCGCTTGACGGCGAGGGGGGCGGCGAGGAAGACGCGGAGCCCGCTGCCGACGAGGGTGACGCCGGGTTCCACGAAGGGGACGCGCTCCGCGCGGTCGCCGGGGCGCTCCCCGATCCGGCGACGCTGTTCGTCTCCAACTCGATGCCCGTCCGCGACCTCGACCGGTTCGTCGGGCCGACGACCGCGAACGTCACCGCGCTCGGTAACCGCGGCGTCTCCGGCATCGACGGGATCGTCTCCAGCGCGCTCGGCGCGGGGAGCGGGACGACCGACGACCTCACGCTCGTCGTCGGCGACCTCGCCCTCTACCACGACTCGAACGGCCTGCTCGCGGTCGACCGGTGCGACGTCGACGTCACGGTCGTCGCGGTCAACAACGACGGCGGCGGCATCTTCCACAAGCTCCCGATCGAGGAGTTCGAGCCGCCGTTCACCGAGTCGTTCAAGACGCCGCACGGCCTCGACTTCGGGTCGCTTGCGGAGCTCCACGGCCTCGAACACGTCCGGATCGATGCCCGGCCCGACGCGCACGCCGACCGCGGCGACACCCCTGCGGAGCGCGCGGATGTCGTCGGTGAGGACCTCGCCGCCGCCGTCAGCCGGGCCCACGAGGCGACGGGCTCGCACCTGATCGAGGTCGACACGGACGCGGAGGCCAGCCACCGGACGCGCGAGCGCTTGGCGGCCGCGGTCGACGCCGCGGTCCACGGCGGCGCGGCGGGCGAGGCGGACGAGTAGGGTCAGGGGCGCGTCGAGATCGGCCCGTCGCCGCGGCTCTCGCCGAGCGCGACCCCGGCGTACGCGACGACCGCGAACTGGATCCCGACGCCGAGGCTCGCGCCGAGGGCGAAGACGGCGGTGGCGACCGGGCCGCGCTCCGGACCGAGGTACCAGAGGACGGCGGCCGAGCCGAGCAGGAACGCGGCGGTCGCGCTCGCGCCCGTCGCCAGCGCGGTCGACGCCGCGGAGGCGTCCGCGTCGCGCAGTCCTGCGAGGAAAGCGACGCCGAACAGGAGCCCGTACACCAGCAAAAACGCCGTGAACCGGGCGCTCATACTGTCAGCTAAAT
>NZ_NHNZ01000229.1:0-877 GCF_002727095.1 Halorubrum sp. C191
TTCGATTGCGTGGGCCTGTGGGCCGAGCGTCGAACGTGTTTGAGAACCGTGCGGCGCTGTATCCCCTCCCTACTCACTCGCTTCGCTCGTTCGTTGAGGAAGGGGCCTTAGCGCCTCAATTCAGGTAAATCGATGTATTCACTCGCGGGTGAGCGCGTACTCCGATCACACAGCTTCTCGCCGAGCAACTCCTGACGAGGGGAATAGGTCGACCTGCCGACTGGTTCTGCTTTCAGGTCGACGATATGGTCGACAGTCCCTATCTGACTGACTTCGATAACAAATCGCTCCAGTATCTCCGTCTCTGAATCGGTCATG
The DNA here is from genome assembly GCF_002727095.1 of Halorubrum sp. C191. Lineage (NCBI taxonomy): Archaea > Methanobacteriati > Methanobacteriota > Halobacteria > Halobacteriales > Haloferacaceae > Halorubrum > Halorubrum sp. C191. The sequence goes on from NZ_NHNZ01000229.1 coordinate 319, forward strand.
GTTTTGGTAGTCTGTTATTCGACATCACTCGGAAGGATTCCATACGTTCTGGCGACCGAGACGATCTCTTCGCGGAACTCCTCGAACTCCTCACCGTGCGAGTCCGCGAGTGTTTCCACCTCGTCAGAATATGCCTCGCGGATCGCTCTCGCTTCGGCCCGCCCCTCGACGGTCGGTTTCCAGAGGGTTGTCGTGCCATAGTCCCCTGATTCGAACGACGGCCCAGATCGCTCGCGTTCTCCGACACACTCGACTAATCCCCGTTCTTGCAGTGTTTGAAGCGCGGTTTCGACTTCAGGTCCGAACTCCGAATCCATCGAGAGAAGCTCTTCGAGTGGCGGCTCTTCGGATCCACCTTCTGTCGTGATTCCGTCGAGTTGCGTACAGGCTACAACGAGGTCGTCAGTCGTCTTTTCGACGCCAGCGTAATCGTGTTTGTATCGTCTGTCGTGGGTAGTGAGTTGATCGATGAGTAACCGCTCGATCCACGTCTCGGTTTGCATGTCTGTATCCTACGATCGGAATCAACAAAGCGCGCTCTTCAGTAGACTGGCGGAAC
>NZ_NHNZ01000123.1:0-1195 GCF_002727095.1 Halorubrum sp. C191
TCTGTCGGTGAGTATAATCGGCGTACCGTCTCGTCTGACCCCGACCAACTCGCCGTCCCACGACCCCGTCTCCTCGACAACTGGGAGAACCTCGGTTTCGATCCGCTCGATGACGTCGTCCGCGTATATTTGCCGCCAAGTCTCACCGAGTAGCTCCTCGGCGTCGTCGTACCCGAACATCGTGATGTGAGCATCGTTGAGGTACGTGTACTCACCATCACCGTTTAATAACGCGATACCAGAGGTCGTCAGGTCCATCGCGGCCGCTTGCTGTTCAAGTCGAGCCAAGTTCGCCATACGCTCGCTAACGTCTTGGAAGATTCCGAGGACATACTCGGTGCCCGCGTGTGTGAACGTCGTTGACCTCACGTCGACCGGCACCGTCGACCCATCTGCACGCAGAATCGTCACCGGCTCCTCTGCGTCGGCACGGACGTGTTCTTTCCGCCCGTTCTGGACCGCCTGAAACCCTTCACGGTGACGCGTCTCGGTCTCTGGCGGGTGAAGTTCGGTCTGGTGCATCCCGATAAGCGAAGAGCGGTTGCGGCCGAACAGTTCGGTCGCCGCCTCGTTTACCGCCACGACGGTTCCAGTGGCACCCTCTGCGGTGAGGATCGGTGCTGGACCTTCTATCGCCAGCCGCGCGAGGAACGCGTCGGCTCCGTGGTCGGGAGACATGGGTTCCGGACTCATCTTGTTATATAATTCACTATTCTGGACCGATTTGAGAGTATCGCCGTAATGGCCCATAATTAGATTTTACAGCCTAAGAGTAGGTTTCTCAGGTAGTAGATTTACATACCCATTATGACAAACAGACATCTATTAAAATGGTTAAAAACGAGTTGAGAACCAGTAATGACTCTCACACCAGGTTTTGAACATGTTGAAATCTATCGAATAGAAGGCGCGCATCAATACCATCCTCCGAGATTGTGCGGCGCGGTGGTATAGTGAAGTCGTTAACTTACCGGATCTCACCTCATAAGCCGCGCAAGGAGGGTAGCCCCAACGAGGAAGGATACGTTATGATTCTCTGTCGAACTGTACCGAAAGGTCGACCGCGGGACGATCTCACGGTGGAAGATCCAACGGACTATCAGAAACCGAAGGGCAGCAGATCAACAAGGGTGTTACTGTATCTCTTCTAATACCTCTGGCCCCCTCAGTATCCGGCATTCGTTGTAGTTTAACG
>NZ_NHNZ01000048.1:0-697 GCF_002727095.1 Halorubrum sp. C191
TGTCGATGTGATCGACTGATGATAGATTGCCAGCAGTCGCTGCTCATGAACGGTGACGTAATCGATTCCGGCTCGGTCTAGGACTGTCGAAACATTAGTAGGCTCAGATAACGAGACAGAGATGCTTGGAGACGCCGAGTCGCTCATACGATAACTTCGTCCATAACACCGATAAAACCAGCCTCAAAGAAGAACCGGACACAGCATCAAGTCAATTCCCGTGGCCGGTCTGTCGTCTCTCAACGGGTACAGATGTGGGTACCGGCTACCCACCAGTTGAACGGGTATGGAAGGATGTCCCGGAATCAAAGCTCGTGAGTTCGGTAATACGTTCTTCCAGTTCTTCGATTTCAGCTTGGAGCTCGGTTGTGTCTTCGTCGGCTCCAGCTAACTGGTCTTTGAGCCCTTGGAGACGGCTTTCTTTCATCTCGTCGTCGACGTCTGCCTTCCGTACATACTCGCTTTCGTCGATCTCGTACACGTCGGACTCAGAGAGTGACGTCACTTCCAGCGCATCGTCAAGTTTGCTCGTGTCGACACTCAGCACGCGCTCGGGGTCGATCCCTTCCGCCTCCAGTAGCTCAAGGACTTCTTCGTCATCTTTGAGTGTTCGATTCCGACGGACAGCTCGTTGGACGGACCCGTATTGCCCACTGACCGGCTGGTCGTGATGGAGACGGTCAAGCAAGACGCCACG
>NZ_NHNZ01000136.1:0-1186 GCF_002727095.1 Halorubrum sp. C191
AGATCACAACTGAAGGCCCACTACCCTCTCATCGTCGAGGTCGTGCGAGCGTTAGGCCAACCCAGTCTCGGGACGGGTGTCATGGACCGGTATCTCGAAGTGGCGAGGACAGACGGCTCGATCGGACACACACGGTGGAAAGTTCGTGTTTGAATCAGATGCATCGGTGTTCGGTTAAGCCCTAGCCGGCAGTTCTGTGGGGTTTGAGCGTCGGTCACTCCCGCCGCGTGCGCCCGACTCAGGCAATCTTGGACCGTATAGAATATTACTGGGAGTGGTAACCGAACACAGATGGAATCAGATGCTTATCGCTTATATTCGATTGTAACAGCGGCCGGATCGTGATATTCATGCTACTAAATACTCGTGGATATAACCCGCTGGTAGAATATTACTACTAGGCTTAACTAAAGACGAGTGCTTACCCGTGTGGCAACTAAACTCAGAGCCACACACCTCAGTATGCCTCCAGCAGATTCCTCCCAACAGCAGACGGACGACTTCCACAGTCATCCGTTTATCCAGTGTGATGCGTGCGAGTCTGCTCTCCACTCTAACAGAAGACACACCTTGTCCTTCCTTCTCCTAGATCAGCTCACACTCCCTCTCGTTGGGTGTAATGAACACCTTGAGCAATTCGCCTCCGTCTGCGGATTCACTACCGAAAACACAGTTGAACTCATACAGCATTGGCCAGCCGGCGGTATTAACTGTCCCAGCTGCCACCTCGCACCACATAATCCAGATCAACCTGTACTCCCGGTACAGGACGGAGCAGTCGCCATCCTTGCCTGTCCCGAGCATCAAACAGAGATCATTGGTCGGTTCCACACAGGTCTTGATATACAACAGCAGCTAACTGCTTCCCTCGATACGCTACAATAGGCCCACCTAGGGTGTCATACAATAAGTACCACAGACGATGTCTCACTTTCGGAGAGAGTGAACCAGCACCGGGCTTTTCCGTCGGAAATGATGCGTATTAGCGAGATGCCTCAACCCGATCCAGTACAGTGTCCCGTCTGCGGCTGGACAGGGTACGTTTCCGACCTGAGCAGAGATCAGAACGCATCGTGTCCGAGTTGCGGTCAGGAGATCGATCTCATCGAGTAGTGGGACCGTGTGCGGCAACGACTTTTATTGGACAAATTTCCCAGAATGACTACTGGGCCTTCAGTTGTGATCT
>NZ_NHNZ01000221.1:0-2869 GCF_002727095.1 Halorubrum sp. C191
GCCGCTCGACGGCGCGCGCCGGCCGCGACCGTGACGTTTGCTTATAAACCCGACGCCGCCCTTTGGCGCTGCCGGGCGCGGGCGTCTTTTATATCGAGGTCCTCAATGGCGGACTACACATGACTGACGCGTTGTTCGTCGTGAGCGAGGAGGGGTACTGGGCCGAGGAGTGTATCGAGCCGCTGACGACGCTCGAATCGGAGGGCGTCGACGTGACCGTCGCGACGCCGTCGGGGTCGCCCCCGGTCGTCGACGAGCGCTCGCTCGACCCCGAGGCCGCGGGCGGCGAGGAGCGAGTCGCGGAGCTCCGCGAGGTCGACGAGGAGCACCCCGAACTGAACGATCCGGAACCGATCGCGACCGTCGACGCCGACGGCTACGAGGCGGTCGTCTTCCCCGGCGGCCACGGCACCGTCTGGGACGTGAACCAAGACCGGCACGCCCGGCAGTTGCTGCTCGACGCGGTCGCTGGCGACGACGGCGTCGCCCTCGTCGTCTGTCACGCCGTCGGCATCCTCGCGTTCACGCGCGAGGCCGACGGGACGCCGCTCGTCGAGGGGCGCGCCGTCACTGGCTTCCCGAACGACTGGGAGGACGGGATCGTCGACGACCACGACGTGATGCCGGACGGCCGGAAGCTCCCGTACTGGGTCGAAGACGAGGTCCGGCTGGCGGGCGCGGAGTGGGACGCCGAACTCGACGCCGACACCAGCGTCACCGTCGACGGCGACCTGATCACGGCCCGCGGCCCGGGCTCGTCGGCCGAGGCGGCGGAGACGCTGCTCGGCGAGCTCTGAGCGTGCCCGATGCGATCACGCCGAGCCGAGCCGGTCGGTGTCGGCCAGCGACACCGCGACGAACGCGGCGGCGCTCGCGATGACGCCGGGGACGACCGGGTCGACCGCGGTCAGCGATCCGAGCCTGTCGACCGTCCACACTTCGGTGAGGACCTGCCACGCCGTTGCGGTGACGAACCCGACCACGACGCCGGCGAAGGCCCCGTCGCCCGTGGCCGCGTCCCAGTGAAGCCCGCCGAGGACGGGAACGAACAGGGTCGACCCGAGCACGGACGTGTAGAGCGCGACGATGAGCTGGACCACCCCGCCTAACGGACCGGGGTTGACGGCGAGAGCGGCGGGGACGACCGCCGCGCCGACGGTCGCGATCCGGCTGACTCGCCGCACGCGCGCCGGCGTCGGCTCCGGGACGAGGCCCAGGGCCGGCAGCGTCCGCTCGTAGATGTCGTGGGCCACGGCCGCCGACGTGACCAGCAGCACCGAGTCGACGGTGCTGAGCACCGCCGCGACGACCGCACCGAGCAGCAGCAGCCCCACCGCGGGACCGAACAGGTCGAGCGCGAGCCGGACGACGGACGCGTCCGGGTCGGCCAGCCCGGGGAACCGGACGCGCGCGAGCAGCCCCAGCGTCAGGATACACACGGCGATGACGGCCTGGATCGCGATGGAGATCGGGATCGCCCGCTTGACCGTCTCCGGGTCTCGCATGGCGTAGACCCGCGAGAGTTCGTACGGGGCCACCGCGATACCGAACCCGAACGACAGCGCCAGCCCGGTCGTGAGCGCTGGCGCCGAGGTGCCCGACAGCAACGCCGGGTCGATAGCCGCAGCCGCGTCGATGAGCGCCCTCGCGCCCCCAGTCTCGGCGACTCCGACGACGGCCGCCGCCGCGACGCCGAGGAGGAGGGCCGTGACCTGAACCGCGTCCGAATAGATGCTCAGCCGCATCCCACCGACGAGCGTGTACGAGAGCGCGACCGCGGCGAACACCGCGATGCCGAGGACCCGCGGCACTCCGAAGACGGCGTCGAGGATGACCGCCCCGGCGACGTACTGGGCGGTCGTGTACACGAGGTAGATGACGCTGACGAGGGCCGCGGTCGTCCCGCCGACCACCTCGTTGTCGCCGTCGAAGCGCGCCGAGAGGAACTCCGAGACGGTGATCCCGCCGCGGGCGCGCAGGTGCGGCCCCACGAACAGCAGCGACGCGACCCAGCCGGCCCAGATGCCGAGCCACACCAGGCCGAAGCTCACGCCCACGGCGTAGTGGATCCCGATCGTGCCGATGAGCGTCCCCGCGCTGACCTGCGTCGCGGTCAACGACATTGTACCGAACACGCCCCCGATCCGGCGGTCGGCCGCGTAGAACGACTCGGCGTTCGACGCGTCGGCCTCGCTGTGCGCCTCCGAGGAACCGATCACGCTACCAACCTGCCCGAGCGAACGAATAAGCGATGTCCTCAGTTTCGCGGCAAAAGCATCCGATATTATATACAACAGTTATTATGCGATCGCGTCTCGTGTGAACGCATGTCTATGGCCGACCGGCCGCCGATACGCGTCCTCTGCGTGGACGACGAGCCGGGGTTCGCGACGCTCACCGCGGACGTCTTGGACCAACAGCACGACGACATCAGGGCCGTCGGCGTCACCTCCGCCGAGGCGGCGCTGGACCGGCTCGACGAGTCGACGTTCGACTGCGTGGTCAGCGACTACGACATGCCCGACGTCGACGGCCTCGAACTGCTCGACGCCGTGCGCGAGCGCTACCCGTCGAAGCCGTTCATCCTGTTCACCGGGCGCGGCAGCGAGGCCATCGCGAGCGAGGCGATCTCGTCCGGCGTCTCCGACTACCTCCAGAAGAGCGGCGGCCAAGAGCAGTACGAGCTCTTGGCGAACCGGATCCGAACGTGCGTCACGCGGCTCAGGGAACGACGGGACCGCGAGCGCGTCGAGGACTGGTACTCGCAGCTGTTCGAACAGCGGCTGATCGGCGCGGGGCTGTCACAGGACCGGAGCTTCGAGCTGGCGAACCGCCGCCTCGCCGAGATGCTCGGGATGCGGCGCGACGA
>NZ_NHNZ01000023.1:0-3947 GCF_002727095.1 Halorubrum sp. C191
GTCCACGCTGAAAGCCCACGGCTTTAGCCGTGGGTTAGCTTACACAGAGTATGCTCCCATCTTAATTACTCTTTTCTAGGAGAGATCCTTGGTACAACATATCAATGAAGCACGGCACACGAGCCGACAGACGCTCAATGGTTGGCATAAATCGATGGGGCGGTGCTCGGTCGAGCGAGGAACAATGACGACGGCCGTCGGCGTTGATGTCGGCGGTACGTTTACCGACGTGGTACTCATCGCAGAGGGCACGCTCACAACGACAAAGGTTCCCTCGACGACAGACCAGAGCGAGGGTGTCATCCGTGGGATCCAGCAGGCCTGTAAGGACGCAGGAATTGACCCGTCCGAGATCACCGAGTTCTCACATGCGATGACGGTATCGACCAATGCCCTGCTCGAAGCTGACGGCGCCGAAACGGCACTCGTGACCACGGACGGTTTCCGTGACGTACTGGAAGTGGGTCGGCAGACGCGTCCAGATCTCTACGATCTTGACGCTGAGAAGCCGACACCACTGATACAGCGTCGGAACCGGTTCGAGCTTCCAGAGCGGACAACGATAGAGGGCGATCGAACGGTTCCCGACGCGGACGTGATCGATGATCTTATAGAGCAAATACGCGAGCGGAATGTCGAGAGCATCGTTGTCTCTTTCCTTCACGCATACGTTGATCCGAGCAACGAACAGCTCGTAGCCAAGCGGCTTCGGGAGGCACTCGATGTCTCGGTGTCGGCCTCTCATGAGGTTCTCAACGAGTTCCGCGAGTACGAGCGGACATCAACAGCAGCCGTTGACGCGTACGTTACGCCGGTGATCGACTCCTACATCGGACAGTTAGCGGAGCGTGCTAGCGATCTGGGGCTGCCTCAGCCCCGAATCATGCAGTCCAACGGTGGAATCGCCGAGGCAAGTGAGATTCGTACCCACGCCGTTCAAACTGTACTATCTGGTCCCGCGGCGGGCGTCGTTGGAGCAAATGGGACAACGGTAGGAGAAAACGAATTTGAGGGATTCGTTACATTCGATATGGGCGGTACGTCGAGCGACGTGAGCCTCATTCGAGATGGCAGCGTGGAGCGGACCACAGAAAGTGAGATCGATGGCCACCCAATCCGCGTTCCGATGGTTGATGTGACGACTGTTGGAGCTGGCGGTGGGAGCATCGCGTGGGTCGACGCTGGTGGCGCACTCCGCGTAGGACCTCGGTCAGCAGGCTCGAAGCCAGGGCCTGCCTGCTACGGTCATGGGGGCAAAGAGCCAACGGTGACGGACGCAAACCTCGTGCTGGGCTATCTCAGCGAGGAGACGCAACTAGGCGGGGAACTCAAGCTCGACGTGGATGCCGCTATTGATTCGCTTGAACGACTGGCGGACGAAGCTGATCTCGACTCCGCACGAGAGGCCGCAGAAGGCGTGTTCCGCGTTGCGAACACCAATATGACTCGAGCGATCCGCTCAGTCACTGTAGAACGAGGACACGATCCCCGCGAGTTCGGTCTCGCCGCATTCGGCGGTGCAGGTCCTGTACACGCCGCGGCGCTCGCGAATGATCTTGACATCGGAACCGTCGTTGTTCCTCACGTTTGCGGCGTGCTATCGGCGTACGGTCTGCTCGACGCCGACGAGACGTACGACGCTGTCCGAACGTATCAAACGCCTCTGTCGGAAACAACGGGAACAGAACTTAAGACGGTGTACGAGCAACTTACGGCCGAACTACCGTCCGACCGCAGCGCAGGTGACATATCGCTTCAGTGTTCAGCTGACCTCCGCTACCGGGGGCAAAGCTTCGAACTTGAGGTCGACGTGGAGCAGCCTATCGAGACTGACGTACTTCGGACCGCATTTGAGACGGCCCACAAGAGAGTGTACGGCTATACGGCCGAGGAACCAGTTGAAGTGGTAAATCTCCGAGTCACCGCGACGATCCCACGGAGCGCTTCTGCGACTGAGCTCACAGAAGAAACCTTCGAGAAAGTGGCAGAGCATACTGCCGTGTTCAACGGTACGGAGTACACAACTCCTGTCTACCGTCGACCAACGACGAGCGGGACCACAATCGACGGCCCAGCCGTGCTCGAACAAGACGAAAGCACGACTGTTGTTCCTCCCGAGTGGGAGGCAACTGTACAAAAGAACGGCTCGCTCGCACTCACGGAGGTACAACGATGACGGTTGACGACTCGACAGCCGAAAGTATCGACTCAGTGACTCTTGAGGTGTTTCGAAATAAACTTGAGAGCATTGCTGAGGAGATGGGAAAGGTACTTATACGAAGTGCCTACTCGCCGAACATCAAGGAACGGCAAGATTGCTCTACTGCGCTGTTCGATGCTGACGGCCGGATGGTCGCACAAGCAGAGCACATTCCGGTTCATCTCGGCGCGATGCCGGACGCCGTTGCCGCCGTGACCGCAAAGGATCCCGAGCCGGGTGATGCGTACATCCTGAACGACCCGTTCGAGGGAGGGACCCATCTCCCGGACGTGACGATTGTCTCACCAATCGCAACAGAATCAGATGTCATCGGCTACGCCGTAACACGGGCGCATCACGCGGACATGGGTGGGATGACTCCCGGGAGCATGCCCGCCGGCGCTACTGATATTTACCAAGAGGGGTTACGCCTCCCCGCGGTCAAGCTCCGCTCCGGAGGCGAGCTGAACGAGGATCTGCTGGCGATGATTTTAGCGAACGTACGTAACAGGACCGAACGGCGAGCAGACCTTCGCGCACAGCTTGCGGCCCACGATCGTGCTGAAGACCGATTGCGCTCGCTTATCGACGAGCACGGACGCGACCAAGTCAACCAGGCATTCGGCGCGGTTATCAACTACTCTCAGGCCCGGATGACAGATGAGTTAACTGCTTTTCCCGATGGAACTTACGAGGCCCATGATGTGCTTGAGGGCGACGGCGTGAGCGACGCAGAGATACCGATTAGGGTGTCCATCACCGTCGATGGGGCCACAGTCGAAGTTGACTTCACAGGGACCGCCGACCAGTGTGCCGGCAACATGAACGCACCGCTGTCGGTGGCGAAGAGCGCGGTGTACTTTGTAGTTCGGTGTATCACTGACCCCGAGATTCCCCCGAATTATGGGAGTTACGCCGACATCACTGTTACCGCTCCACAGGGAACGGTCGTGAATCCGACACCACCGGCGTCGGTCGTTGGGGGCAATGTTGAAACCAGCCAACGACTCACCGACGTGGTGTTCGCGGCGTTCGCCGAGGCTGCCCCTGAACGTGTGCCAGCAGCATCACAGGGGACCATGAACAACGTTATTATTGGGAACCGCGATCGTGGAGGGTTCACATACTACGAGACTATCGGCGGTGGATTCGGCGCACGACCCAACAAAGACGGGATGGACGGCGTCCAAGTTGGGATGACTAACACGCTAAACACACCAATTGAGGTACTAGAAGCTGAGTATCCCTTCACAGTCGAACAATACGGGTTCCGTGAGAGTAGTGGCGGTGACGGGCAGTACCGCGGCGGCTTGGGACTGGTTCGGTCAGTAACCATCGAGACCGAGGCAGTAGTCTCATTGCTGACTGAGCGCCGTCGTCGTCGTCCACAGGGCGCTGCGGGCGGCGAGCCCGGGGCAGCGGGTGAGAACCTCGCTAATGGTGAGCCGTTACCCGCCAAAACTACTCGAGAGGTAGAGGCAGGTACAACCATCACAGTCCGGACTCCTGGCGGCGGCGGATACGGTAATCCTGGCAAACGGACAGCCGACGACCGCAAAGCGGACCGCCTCGACGAGAAAGTGAGCGACGACCACAAGGATCAATGACTGACACACACAAACTCGAGGAACTGTCCTGGCCCGCGGTCGAGCAATACATCACCGGCCGCAGCGGCTTCATGAAATTACAACACCAGATGTGAGTGTAGCAGCTAGCACGTTGCGGACTACACACCCCTCTATCGATG
>NZ_NHNZ01000038.1:0-2371 GCF_002727095.1 Halorubrum sp. C191
GGCGTCAAGCGTGGACATACTTGCTAATCACACTCTAACCTAAAGAATATTTAGCTGACAGTATCACCACGAGATGCTCGATCCCACCACGCGAAACGCTTCGGTATCGAAACGAGCTATCGACTCTCCAAGCAAAGTATTGCGACGACCTCGACACAGAATCCGGTCGTACGGCTGCTGTACGTCGTGGTGAGCTTGTTTTATAGAACGTCTGGCGGCATCCGTCTTTAGCTTGATATAGGTGCTAAGCACCTACCCTCAACGAGTGAAATTCTCAAACCAAGCGAAGTCGGGTAGGGTAGTTCACAACAATATATATGTAATTTATGCTTGAGCGCTGGGTATGAGCCTCATACCTAATTGTATTTGTCGCGTTTAGCGACCAGAAATGATACGACGACACAACACCGGCCCGTTAGCTACCATTCGCCGTCCAGAGTACACCGGTAAAAACCGGTGTACCCCTTGTACAGTGGTAAACCTCATTATTGCGGCCGGAGTGGCAGGTGCGACAGGGCTTGTTTCCCTCCCTCTGGGAGTTGCCGTCGCAATGGTCTCGGTTGCCGCAATCTATTTGCGTGGCTACCTAGTCCCTGGAACTCCTGAACTCACGAAGCGGTACCTACCCGAGTATGTACTCGCATTATTTGGGAAGGCTGACGCTCCAGTACCTTCTACGGGCATGACATTCGACACGGTCACGTTCCTTGAGCGTAACGGAGTTCTTGAGGATATGGGTGATGACGTAGCCCTTACGCCCGAATTTAAACGTCAGCTTGGCACTACAGCACTCGAAATCGACATCAACACAGGGATGACGGCTGCTGCAGCAGACCTGCTCGATGTCAACCCCGATCGCGTGTCGTTCGTCGGTGAGGATGGGTCGTGGCGCGTTTTGGTGGATGAGTCAATACGCGGCCGGTGGGAGTCGCGAGCAGCGTTCGTCGCCGACCTCGCTGCCTATCAAGAGCTCTCAACGTGGACCGATGAGTGGGCGTTGGTTCCAGAAGCTGCCCGCGGACAGACGCTCTCAGCGATCCGGGCGTGCCTCGATTTCTGTCCAACATGTGGGGGTACAATACAACTCGGCACTGAGCTGGTAAGCTCCTGCTGCCGCGAGTATGAAGTGGTCGCTGCGACCTGTACTGAGTGTAACGCCCGCCTCTTCGAAATGAACGCACACGCAGTCGAGACCGCCAAATAGTTTTCACAATTGAGTAACTTTTCGTTTGTATCGAACACGACCAGCTTAGGGTACCTCACTTCCTGAGGATTTCAACAGATCAGATGCTCTGTTGAATCCGCAGAAGGCGTCGGGATCGGGTTATTCTATGCCCGATTCAGAGCCGCTGCCGAGAGAATTTGGAGACGGAATCTTGGCAGAGAGCGAGAGGATCAATATCACCGGATGGAGCGATCCAATTCATCGCCGATCAAGAGCGGAATAAAGGCTCTTTCAGATATTGTATCCCCGTGCCATCATCGGATTCAACAGTGCAGAGTCCTAATACTATGGGGCTAGCAGTCGGCGCTGCGGCATGGTCAGTTATTTTTGAACAGCCGGGACCGGAGGTGTTCGCCACGCCCCGATATGCGGAGCCGTGAGGCAAACAACTGGTAAATCGTTGAGAGAGCAAAAACACATAAAAAAAGCGTTGCCGGAACTAAGGGGTCGATAGCGGCGAATCCAGGGATCAGAGCGAGCGATGCAACAGTAAAAAAGAGTCCAAGAATGCCTAACACTCGGTAGTACTCTCCCCAGGTCATGCCTAGGACTGTGGTAATATCCATATATCGCCTAACCTGCCTTGCTCCCGGACACGCCGACACAGTCTTTCGGTCAGGATCGTACTCAACGAGCCCGAGTTCGTGCATCTTCGGGAGGTGGGTCTGGTGAAGTGTGTTAGTGACACTCTTTCGAAGCGGTCGCGGCGCAGGGTGGTATCCGGCCTCAGCCGCGGCGATTGCTTCGGAGAGTTCACGTAGCGACATCGGTTCCGTTTGACCCCACAACTCGGTGAGCGCCTCGCGCCGACGAGAATTGCTCAGGACTTGATACACTTCTACCTCTGGAAGGACAGTCCGTTGAAACATCAGCGGCAACGACGTATCATCAGCCCATATGTATGGACTACTTACCGTGCGCCCTCAGAGTGGCACGCTCTCCATACCAAAGTCCTCGCAGCGGTATACAACCTCTACTCAACCGGTATGACTTACGGACTAGACTGGTATGGCCAGCCTAAACACTGGTAGGTGATTGGTGCTGAATCCCTCTTTGGCGGTAACGGAATACTTCAAAACAGGTGTTTTAGGGTCTAAGACCTTCAATCAGCGCATGACTAATACCGAATCCCGTCTGGTGTGAGGT
>NZ_NHNZ01000144.1:0-2362 GCF_002727095.1 Halorubrum sp. C191
AACGTTCAAAGCTGAGTACAGAAGAGCGAATACTGGAACCGGGTTCAGAAGCCTCGCCGTTCTCGGAGGTCTGTCAGGGCTTGTGGGGATCTTCCTCGCTGGTTGGGTCGTCTATCCACGGACACAGCCGCCGGACACGGACGAGGGATTCTTTTCCTGGGACGATATCTTGGACCCTCCGACTGCGGCAGACTACGGCAAGGCACTGTCTGAGCTTGATGATGGGAGTGTTCAGGATGAACTGACGTCTGAGAACTACGTGCTGGCGGGGGTCGCCTAGGAGAAGTACTACTACTTGCGGTGGTCACTCCGTGTAACGGCCGCTATGGTCATACTATCCGTTGTTGCGGCCGGTATCTACCTTCTCTGAGACCTTCTCCCTAGCAGGATATCAGAGCCATAGCACCTATTGTCAGCAACTATCGTACACAACCGATCGACAAGTCTGTCTAGCGAGAGATCGACAGTCTGTGTGGTTCCTAGGTCTCCACGTTAGAACCCTTGAGGCGCCTGACTCGAACTGACGTTGAGTGCGGCGGGCTGGTCAGTTGTTGTGGTCAATATACTCGGCTTCCCATTCAGCCCGTGCCTTAATTTCTCTGGTGCCTCGACGAGTAGTAGTGTACTCGTTGGTCCGCCGATCACGCTGACTTTTTTTCGACAAGTCCCTTCTCAACAAGCGTGTCGAGGTTCGGATAGAGACGTCCGTGGTGGATCTCTTTTTTGTAATAATCCTCGAGCTCGTCTTTGATCGCGAGCCCGTGTGGATCATCTAAGCCGGCGATTACGTACAGCAAGTCGCGCTGAAAGCCAGTGAGGTCATACATGTCCCGCCTTCCGTATTCAATTGTTGAAATACTACTGATTTCTGAAGTGATGTTCCGGTATCATATTCGTTGAATTACTCACAGTGTCATCCACCGAAACGAGCTATCACGAGTGCGGTGGACGATCTTGAACGCGTCGACCCGTTCGGTGACAGATAAATACTCTCCATATCCTTCCTGAATCACCGGAAGTTCTGGGTCACGTACACCGTCCTATCGGGATCACAGAAGACTCCGATTCCTTCGGCTTCGAACCGGCCACGCAGGAGGTTCTCGCGATGGCCGGGTGAATCCATCCACCCCTCAACGACATCTTCGGCGATCTCGTCGGCTCCAGCGGTGGGGCCTGGCTGGCGGAACGCAATGTTCTCCCCGACACTCCGGTTGGTGTGGCCAAACCGGTCGTACCGATCGGCGGCACTCTCTCCATCTGGGGAATCGTGGTTAAAGTAATCCCTCGAGGCCATATCGCGACTGTGCTGGAGGGCGATGGCAGAGAGATGATCGCTGTAGGAAATCGCCCCGACACTATTGTCCTCGCGCAGTCGGTTGACACGCTTGTGGATCGCTTGTTCGATTGCTCCCGGCGAGGCAGCAGGCCGAAGGTCCAGTGGCGTCTGAAACCGTGACGGGACAACTCGTGCCCCACACTCGAAACAGGATTCGGACGGTGTAATTTGCGTTCCGCAGTTCCCACAGCGCCACTTGCCACCGATATGGAGAACTGGCCCTTCACAGCTCCCACCGTCGTGGTAGGTCGGGCCGTTCGTTGCGCCACAGTTGCTACAGTCATAGAGCGTGATCTCAACCGCCGCATCCTGAGTCATACAGAGTGTGTATGATTGAACTGAACTAAGTTCTGTCTCGAACCGTGGTACTTCCCCTGATATAGGAGGTTCTCGACGACGCGACGGTATCGATCATTCTCGTCGTCGAGAGTGGTGACTCTCTGTTGTGTTGCTCAGCACTTCAAGAGCCCGTACGAGACAGTGGAACAGATCGGTAACCGACCTGAACGCCAGGCTACGTCGATATGACGGTCGGGCATGAGTGTATTCGTATGATCCACTCCTTCTCACGAATTCACAGATCTCAGACAGGATTTTTCGAGACGGTTCGCCCAGTAGGGACTCTTGTACAATCAGAAGATGGGTAAGGGTGGGGGAGGGGGTCTATGAATAATGGAACGGGCTGAAAAGGTACCCCCCATCTCGGCAGATGTGACTCAGAAAACGCGGACGATTCCACGGGAGAGACGCCACAACCATAGAACTCGGAAGAAGACCGACTCAGATCTCACGGGGATACAGTTCTGTCACACACCAATCGTGTTGTTCACTACACAACCCGATTGAAACACATCGTGGATACTGTTCGCGTGTATTCTATAAAAAACCCTTAGTTTTAAAGATCGATTTTTGAATTTGAGGGTTTGAGGGACACTCGTGTCTGATATCGTGGTTTGACAGGGTCGAACGGAACGATTCCTCGACCCCCCTCCCCCACCTTTTCGGCCGCTTCCATTATTCATAGAC
>NZ_NHNZ01000183.1:0-142 GCF_002727095.1 Halorubrum sp. C191
ACCCCGCGCACCGGACTCCCTTCGTCTACAGCGCCTGCGGGTTTGGAGTTCGACAGGATGGCCGACTCCTCTCGGAGGCGGGTCATCCAATCGGTAGCTCTACCCCGCGGGCTACCTCTGAAGAGGTCATGCTTCGACATGT
>NZ_NHNZ01000183.1:349-505 GCF_002727095.1 Halorubrum sp. C191
GCCCTGTCGCTCGATCGCCAACTGATTTCAGGCCCTATTGCACCGCCCTTCTCGGGGTGCTTTTCAGCGTTCGCTCACGCTACTTGTTCGCTATCGGTCTCGAGGAGTGTTTAGCCTTCTCAGGGGATGCCTGAGATGTTCATAGAGGATATCCGA
>NZ_NHNZ01000187.1:0-1340 GCF_002727095.1 Halorubrum sp. C191
GGTAAGAGACAGCCCTTCAGGGGTGGGAGGAAGCGCGTACGCTCCGTGTAACAATCCACCGACTACGACAAGGCCGACTCCCCAATAGTTTTGAATTATTGGCAGTACGTATGATGTATGGAGAAGCGGCGCACTGTTCCGGTGAAACTCGCCGTGGATAGTGACGACGCCGCACTCATCGAAGACACCGTCGACGAGTTCCTGTGGGCCGCTAACTACGTAACTCGCCACGCCTTCGAAGGCGAATACGTCACCACGAGCAAAACTACGCTCCACGACGACACCTACGAAGACGTGCGCGACGAGACGGCGTTACACAGCAACCACGTCCAAGCCGCCCGGAACAAGGCCGCTGACGCCTGTAAGAGCGTGGTCAAGAAGTGGAAACAGGGGAAGAAGGCGTCGATGCCGCACTTCACCAGTCCACACGTCGTCTACGACCACCGCACCGCCACCTTCCACGACGAGTACGTCAGCCTCGCCACCACAGACGGACGGATTGAAGCCGACTACGTGCTTCCTGACGACGAACAGGACACGCCCCACGCGGAATACCTCTTCTCAGATGAGTACGAGACGACAGGGGCGGAGTTACACTACCGGGACAGCGACTGGATGCTTCACATCCACTGCAAGATGGAAGTGGAGTCTGACACGGCGGAGCAGACAGCCACCGAGAACGGAACGGTTCTCGGGGTTGACCTCGGCGTGAACAGTCTTGTAGTTGCCTCGACTGGCACGTTCTGGACGGGTGACGAGTTCGACCACTGGCGGCGCGAATACGAGCAACGGCGTGGTGACTTACAGGAACACGGCACGCGGTGGGCGCATGAGAACATCCAATCGGTCGGTCGGAAAGAGGAAGGTCGGTTCAAAATCACGCTCCACCGCATCTCGAACGAGTTGGTAGCTGAAGCCCGCGAGTACAGCTGTTCGGTGATAGCGTTTGAGGACTTGACCGACATCCGTGAGCGCACTGGTGCGTCGTGGGGCCACAAGTGGGCATTCAACCGCCTGTTCGAGTACGTCGAGTACAAAGCAGCCGAGTACGGCATCAACGTGGAGCAGATTGACCCGAAGAACACGTCACGGCGGTGTTCGACGTGTGGGTTCACGCACCCCGACAACCGTAACGGCGAAGAGTTCGAGTGCCTGAAATACGGGTACGAGAACCACGCCGACTACAACGCCGCCAAGAACATCGGCTTGCGGTATCTCCGCCGGAACCAAACTGGCTCTGGTGGAGGCGCACCCGTAGGCGTGCGGTTGAACAGCGGGACGCTGAACGCGAATGGAGAGTATGACCCTCCTGCCGAAATGTCGGCCAGAGCGGGAGTCCA
>NZ_NHNZ01000216.1:0-1552 GCF_002727095.1 Halorubrum sp. C191
TAACTTTCACTAGGCACTACGGCATCCGGGCGGCCTCCCATGATAGTGCGTCCTTGGCAGGTAGGCCAATCAGAGCCACGCGTTCTATGACGCTGTTGAATCATCGGCCTTTGACCACCCCAGTACCTCTTCACGCACGCTGGGGACTTAGCAGGCTTTCATCCCATCAGAGCCACAGTACTAGCACAAAGTAAGCAAGCTTTACACATGATGGATTGGTAGCTGTTCACAAGTAGATGAGCGAGGGGAGACAAACTGGCGAAGGGGTGCTAGTAATCGTTGCCATTGTGGCGCTGCTGCTCTCGGCTGCATTCCTCCCCGTCGTTGATATCTTTGGCGAGGAAAATGGCCCCGGAGCACTCGGACTCCCCGGTGATGAACTGGAAGAAAGCGGACTCGGGACTGCTGGTGGAGGTGGCGAGATGCCGGGCGGGACGTCAGGATCGCCAGTCGGCGGTTCACTCGCCGCCCCCGAGCAAACTAGTATTAGCAGTGGGTTTAATGGATCACTCACTCCGGTGCCCCTGTTTGTCGTTAACTCGTCGGAAACCACGTACTGGCGACAGACCGCATACACGGACTATACGGGTACCGGGTGGGAACAGTCGGCCGACGATCGTCCCATCTCGGAGGGTGTGCCGAACGACGATCGGACTGTAGACAGTCAGATCATAGAATACGAAGTGACCGTGTTGACCGACACCCGGTCGCTACCGACAGCGTGGCAGCCAAAGAGTGTCAGCCTGTCGAACCAGTCAGGAACGACTGTCCGTGCATCGACTGTCGGCGGCGTCAGCACCGACCGCTCACTTTCGAAGGGAGCCACCTACACCGCCACGAGTTCACCTCCCCCTCGCGATGCAACCACCCTTCGGCAGGCTGACGGGCGGGCTCCAGACAATATTCGTCAAACATACACGCAGTTACCAGCTGATACGCCAGATCGGGTCGGCGAGCGCACGGCTGAAATCGTCGGCGGCGAACAAACTCGGTACGACCGCGTGATGGCGGTCCACGACTGGCTCGAATCGAATAAGGGCTACTCGCTCCAGACCGATATCGACTCCAGCCAGCCGATCGCCGATCAACTCCTGTTTGAGGTCGACGAAGCCTACTGCCAGCATTTCGCCACGACGATGGCAGCCATGCTCCGGAGTCAGGACATCCCAGCACGGTACGTAGTCGGCTTTGCCGGGGGGAGCCCTGTTGGCGACGGTGAATCTCTCGTTACAAGCGATCGGGCCCATGCGTGGGTCGAGGTCTATTTCGAGGGTGTCGGCTGGGTGCGGTTCGATCCGACGCCGGGCGGCAGCCTTCCGGTTGACTCGCCACAGCCACCGTACGACCTCTCGCTAAACCGTTCGGCGGTCGTCGGCGCTGATGTCGCGGTGAACGTCGAGAAAAACGACAGCGCGGTCGTCGGCGTCCCAGTCTATGTCAACGATGAGCGCGTCGGCTGGACCGATGCGAGCGGCGAGACACCGGCGACCCTACCGTACGCCGAAGAGATCACAATTACCGCTCGTCCTCGCGGCTCGGAGACCAAGTACTC
>NZ_NHNZ01000129.1:0-1013 GCF_002727095.1 Halorubrum sp. C191
AGCTGAACCCCGCGGAAGAGTGTTGGAGACAACTTGATCAAGAACTTGGGAACCGCCTGTTTGACACACTCGACGATCTCCGTGAGGCTGCTCTCTCTGCACTCGACCGGGTCGAAATCCCAGATGTGTTCACGTATTTATGTCCGTGAGTATCAGGGGCATATATAAAAAGATATTTATTATACTTATCATTATAGCTAATTACCAGACGGCGGCCGGATTCAGGGGATTCGTATTTAGAACACCACCCACAAAATCAGGCGTGTACGTTCAGCCATGCGATGAGAGTGCTTTAGAGAGTCTATCAAACAATCTCCTATCCGCGTGTACGTTCAGCCGAATTCACACAATTAGGGTTCAGGGCAGATGAAGTTCAGTGGATAGTCGCGTAGCGAACGATTCGGGCCGGAGCCAAGAAACGGGCGGGGGAAAGTGGGGGAGACGGGAGACGGACAAGGCGAAGACTATCAGAGATATGATAGTGGATGGAACCCTGAGTGAGCGGCGCAGGGGACAGCGGATACGGGGCGATGAACAGGGACCGACGGCGGGGGGCAACGACCAACGACCAGAGGCGACGGGACACCACCAACGTCGACGGCGATGCGAGACAACCGACCACTCGAAACGACGACCGAACCCGACGAGGCTGACCAACGATCGATACAACGAGAACGCGGACCCGAAGCTCGACGACAAACCACCAGCTGATCGATAGCACTCCAGAGGCGATCCACGACACCACCAGCGAGACTGACCCGGCGGCAACAACTCGACGGGCGACGGGAAGCGAGAATCGACCAGCGGGGGACACCGACCAGCGACGACACCTCGATCCGAACAGCGACCTGCATCGAAGCCAACCGACGACCGAACTGGAAGCAAGACCGAACCGGCGGGGGCACGACGACATGGGGGGACCACCGAGACGACACGACACCCGACGGCGAACAGCGGCGGCGGGGCGACGACAGGAGGTGGGGCCAGATCACGATGCGAGAGTGGAGGGTGGG
>NZ_NHNZ01000199.1:0-1897 GCF_002727095.1 Halorubrum sp. C191
CAACGTTCAAAGCTGAGCAAGTAATCCGTTATAATAGTAACCAAGCTGATTATACTGCGTGAAGACTTCCAAGACACCCTCTCTGATAGCTATCTAAATGTGAATTCTCTTGCAGTGGGCGAAAAAACGGTGTACGCCGGAACATCGAATGACCTGTATGCGGTGGCAACAGAACGTAATGAGAGTTCTAACAACCAATCAACTGTACCTACCCAGGGTCGCTTGCCGTCTGAACGGACTGGTCAAGAAGCAGTATTGAATTGCCAGAGTTGTGGGATAGATCTGACCGAGTACGGTCATAAACTTCTGTCCGGAGTGCGGAACCGAGGTTGATTTTGACAGAGACACTTATACGAAAATATACGACTAGGGATGAATTCCCAAACGCTTGTTTGTCCTCGGCAGTTCCTGGGTTCGGAGTATATCAGATGAGCAGTCGGAGTTAAATGATTAGCGAATCATATGTGTGTTGTGAGCCGGAGTAATTCGAGTGTGATCTCACCTCCAGATCGGCACTTATGGGTATTCTCGAAGGAGTCGATTAACTACCAGCCGGTACTTTACGACGACAGGGTATTTGTAGTCGGTGAGGAGTCAGGTTCAACAAGTCTATACGCGATTGACCTTGATAACGGAAACTCACTCTGGGAATTCAGATCAAATTGTGACATTACCTCGCCGGTTGTGAGTGAGGAAACCGTATACGTGGGATATTCTACTGTTGGGACTCTTCAACACCGAGCAGATTCCTTGTACGCCTTAGATGCAACTGATGGCACCAAACAGTGGCGTGAGAAGATTGACGACAAGATATTCTCCGCCCTCACGCTGAATGCTGGGACGCTATATTTCGTGAGTGGTAGCAACACGTTGCACGCGGTTGACGTAAATACGACAACTGAACTATGGCAGCAACAATTACAACGTAATCAACCAGAAGGCATCTTTAATGGAGATTTCAGTCCGGTAGTCGACAACGGGATTGTTTATGTCGGGTTACCGGACTCGATTAAGAGTTCAAGCAGTAAGCTATACGCGGTGAACTCGGAAAATGGGATAGTAGAGTGGGATTTTGAGATTCCGTCGTACCGTGGAAGAGTTACGCCTCTTCGAACCACGGTAGTTGATGGAACCGTATACGTGGGAACACCTCGTACCCTCTACGCAGTTGACACACTCAGCGGTGAGGAAAAGTGGCAGTTCGAAACTCCTTCTAGAAATGAGCGTATTCCTAATGTACTTCCGAACCAGAGCCACGTACCTCTTCCAATAGTAACCAACGAGAAAGCCTATATTGGAACTCAGACTGGGCTATACGCGGTAGATGTGACTCAGGGGACCCAGGAGTGGCATTTCCCAACGTGGAACCTGCCCGCTAATGCAATAGCAATCCTCGGCCAGACAGTCTGTGTTGGAACTCCCGACGGATTATACACAGTTGATGCAACTACTGGTGACGGACAGTGGCGGTGGGGAGTTGGTCGAGGAGGAACTCATTCAGTGGTAGCATCTACTGATGCGATATATATGTCGAATGATAGTTGTTTGCGAGTGATCCCAGTAGAAGATTATGCGGAACAGTGTCAAAACTGCGGAGCAGAATTAAACGAGTATGGGGAGGTGGACTACTGCCCGGAGTGTGGGAGTAAAACAGGGTCGAGTAGCGGTTCTGAAACAGAAGTCTACGACAAGTAATTCTCTATCGGCTAGCCACCGTTCGATCTTCCCTTCGCTGTTACCCGGTTCAGAATAAGAGGTACTACGAGAGAAAGACCAATACTTCTCTATGGCAGGGTGTCATAGAACGGTTGGCATACCTCTCTTTTGCCCTCTCGAATCGTTCAACACAGACGAATGCTATGTCACACAGGGTCATTATCAGTCGATCACATCGACA
>NZ_NHNZ01000185.1:0-6730 GCF_002727095.1 Halorubrum sp. C191
TATTTAGCTGACAGTATGAGAATCGTGGCAACGACGGTCGTAACGCCGCGGTCACGGCTACCGTCCATCGCTCACTCCGGCGCAGGCGACCAGACTGCCACTCATACCAATACAACGGCCTGTTCCGGGGGTATACATTTCGATCCACATATCAATTCTAATATTAGTCATCACTGTCTAGTCACACGCCACATGAGAGTGGGAAATACGCGCTCTATTCAGTATGCCCTGTTGAGATCCTCATGAACTGGAAAATATCGCGTGCTGAATAGAGGGAATGTAGTGACCGGCCCGCACATTGAACGCTTAGCAGCGTCACCAAGTGACGTACAGGTTGCGGGCCGTCACATCCTCATTCGTTTGGTGAGTGTAATGCGCCTGTCGATGGCGTTCAATTATAGCGGATATCCACTCAGCGGCGAGTGGGTTAAGCTACGCCGCGCGTTTCAGTATCTGTGGGACCACAACGACCTCGAGACAGGCGAGTACGAGTGTAAACAGACGCGCTACGCCACTAAACACGGTAAACCCGATTACAGCGATAATCGCGGCGTTGATGAACGGAACTCCGTAATGAAACACCGGTTGTTCGAGTACAGAGGGCATCAGTTTATACTGTAACAGATCATATATAAAACCTTATAAAAAGCAACGAGGGTAACTGCGGCGTCGGATCTGTCTCTTACGGGAGTACAAGGAGAAAGCCTCGCGCTTCAGCGCGAGGAGGATATCAATCGTGACTCCGATCGCTGTAGTTTGGTTAAGAAGGCGATCCAAATATAGTTTTCAGCTACCAGCTGTCTCAGTCTATCTTTTGCTAGGAGGATGGGATTCCAACGAAGTCAGTTGTGTAATATTTATTTGCTGGTAGAAATCACTCCATCTTGTGGTTCCATTAGGTTCCCTCTCTCAATCGGCGAGTTGCCCTGATTACTTGCGGATTCGAGTTGAGTAACTCATGGCTCCACACATACACGTTTCAGAGCCATAACCTCACGATCCAGATCAATGTCAACACGCCCTCCATCTGACGATTCAGACGAACAGTCATCCGATGATGAGCTCACCGACTGGCCACCAGGCAACTCGGATCAGCACGAGTCGTCCCCACCGTGGATTCCGCTTGGCATTGTTGGCATCCTTGCTGTTGCCATAGGGTGGTTCTTCCGACCGTGGCTCCATGGACTCATCTACGCGGTGTACACGACGCCGCTACTGCTGTTTGGTATCGTTGCCGGTAGCATCGCTGCGTGGGCCACCGCACGGGCGGGTGGTGGCGTTGAGACGGTCGTCAACGCGTTCACCAGCAATGACCACACGATTACCCCACTTCGTGTCGGGGTAGTCGTCCTCGTGATCACTGCGTTTGCGCTGATGCCCGTCGCCAACGCGGTTGCCGGCGTCACATTGAGCGACCAAACGATGAGCCAGACAGCCACCGTTGAGCGACTCGACGATGTTGATGCCGATAATCCACGTATCGTCACGCGAGCGGTTGCCGATCGGTACGCATCGAACACGCTCAATCGGCCGCAGTACCGCGTCGGTGACACAGACATTAGCGTGGTGAACGGGACTCCCTACTGGGCGGCACCGCTCGCTCCGGACGGCCTGTTCAATAAGATCACCAAACGACAGGCCGGGACCGTCCTCGTCGATATGACAACCCAGCAGGCGAATGTACGGTCCGTTGATGGCGAGCTTGAGACCGGTGTCGGGACGATCTTCCACCGGAACTATCGGTGGGAACTCCTCAAATCGCAGGCGTATCTTGTCGACTACGGTGACCCGAAAATGGTCATTCACAACAATACCCAATATATCGCCGTCCCGTACTCGGAACCAACATTCCACCTGACGCCGCTTCCGCACTCTACACCACAGTGGGGAGGCGTCGCCGTCATCGATCCAAGCGGTTCGATCGAAACGCTCTCTCCCTCTGAGGCTACAGCCAGCCCAATTCTCGACAATCAGCAGCTGTACCCTAAGAATTTGGCGCTTCAGTCGGTCGCTGCGACGAAGTACCGCAACGGAATTCTCAACACCTACACCAGTCACGAAGACGAAATTGAGATCGCACCGCTCCCCGGAGACGAAAATGACCAGCCGTTCTTTATCCTCTCTGAGTCAGGTCCGCAATACGTTGTCGCCGTCGAACCGTACGGCAACGCACAGGGACTTCAAGAGCTGTGGACCATCGATGGTCAAAACGGAACCTTCGAACGGTACGTGCCAGCCGACTCACTGTTCGGCCCACAGCGAGCAGCGGACCTCGTAAGGCAGTCAGCACCACAAACAGATTGGGACCGCTTTACCCCAGCCGAGCCGATCCTTACAGTTATCGACGATCGAGAGTACTGGCAAGTACGCGTCGTCCCTGAGGACAACAGTGGGATCGCATACGTTGCATTTGTCGACGCAAGATCCGGTGACGTCGATTCATTTGAACAGACTGACGCAATCACGCAGTTCCTCGGAGGGGAGACCCCAGTTGAGACACCCACAGAGACGGACCCAACTGACACGACTGCGGGGGCGCCGACAGTCATCGTCCAACGAGTTGCTGAGAACGGCACTGTAATCGAAACCATGACAGTGTACGACGACGAATCGGTCGAGATCCGGACACCAACAAACAGCACTGCTGGCACAGAGAACGCGACCGCTAGAGCGCCAGGAAGCTAGACACAGTTGCGTATACGGAAATTCGAGGCGAAAGTCTCATATTCACCGCGGGGACGAAGCCGATAACAGGGCAACAACCGCCGAAATTAAGCCACAGCGCATGTCGCGTTGACAGCCCCCTTGTGCTGTAGCGCGAGGCTTTCTCTTTATGACGTCGCCACTCGGTAGTATTATTACTTGTCAGCAGTCACCTGAAACGATGCCCTCCAAACGGACGTTCGCGAAGCGCGTAGCCGCGCTCGCAGCGACTGGGTTTGGAATCGGTGGACCGATCGACGCTCTGACCTCCGAACCGCCGCCCGACTCGTCCCTCGCGGTTGGCTCGACCGGGGCCACCGTCGAGTCGGACGGCGAGACGCAAAGCGACCAGGCCAGCCCAGGATCCGACAGGCCACGCTCCGCGGTCGCCGCTGGAAGCTACGACCCGGCAGCAACCACGTCAAGTGCCGTCGACACCGTCGTGACGGGCCGGATCGATCCGGCAGTTCTGACGGCGACCGGGCTCCCAAGCGGAATAGGGACTAGGGTTCAACGCCTCCTCGATCGGTACGAGAGCGTGTCGCTTGACGGCGTGCGACAGGCGGCCGGCAGCGCGGCGCTCACCGAGAAAGGACCAGAGGGGTGCGCGGTCGCGGTCGGTGACATCAACGCGTCGGAGCTCGCTGCGGAACTCGACGCTGACCCCGATGTGGCCCGCGAGGTGAAAGACGACTCCGGGTTCGCTCGGTTCCGAGCGCGGAACCTAGGGTCGGCGGTCGCCGTCACGGCGGATGAACTCGTGGTGGCGTACGGCCCAACGCCTGCGGTTGCCGCGACACACCGCGACGCTGGACTCGACGGTGACCGCGGGCGTCGGGCAGGAACGACTGCGAGCTTCGGGTCGCTTCCGCCCTTGCTTGACGGCGACGCGACGGTGTGTGTCGATCTGGGAGCGGACGCCCGGGAACATCTCACGAGCCTGCTGGCCGACGCGCCGGGAGAGTTCCGAACCGCGGTCGACGCGTCGGCCGCAGTTGGGGCATCACTCCGTGTGACCGACAAGGGGTCCGAGAGCGGCGGAGCGCCCGGAGATGGTGGCAGCGGCTCAGACGGTCCGAGCGTCGCGTTGCGGTACGGCGCGGTCGCGGACCCTCGTCGACTTGACAGGGAGACAGCGGAGGCGATAGCAAGGGCGGCCCGCGAAGGAGAGACTTCGCTGTCGGACGCGACCGTCTCCAGACACGGACGGACCGTGATCGTCGACGCCGCCGCCGAGAGCGAGCTGTTCGCGTCCCACGCGTCGCTGTTCGACGCAGCCGTGGGCGACCCGATCGAGGTGACCGACGCGTGAGCGGCGGCGACGACCGCGGCGGCGTCTACCACGACACCGCCGATCGCGATAGAAATACAGACGTATCGACGGACAAACGCGCATGCGAATCCACGATGACGACGATACAGCACACGACGTCGCGACCGCGGCACCAAACGAGGACGAATCGATGAGTTCCGACGACTCGCCGTCGAGAACACCGGACGACACCGACGACGCGAACGCCGCGGCGGACGATCGGTCGACCGACGCGCGCTCGCCGCCGACCGCCGAGCGATCGGCTTCCGGAGACACGAGCGCGACGGGGTTCGACCGGATCGAGACGCGACACGCGGTCGGCGTCGCGGTAATCCTCGCGGTGGCCGCGGGGCTGCTGGTCGCGCCCGGCGTGTACGGCGCCGTCACCGGTCCAGACGGCACCGTCGCTGTGGTCGAAATCGACGGAACCATCGATTCAGCAACGGCCCAACACGTTGAGGACAACCTCCGCGACGCCCGCACGAACGACTCAATCGAAGCGGTCGTCCTTGAGGTTAACAGCGGAGGCGGCCTCCCCGCACAGAGCGAACGGATGTACGCCGCGGTTGACCGCACCGCGTCGGTGATGCCCGTCTACGCCGCCGTCGACACGCTCGGCGCGTCGGGCGCCTACCTCGCGATTGCGCCAGCCGACCGCATTTACGTCGCGCCCTCCGCGCAGGCGGTCGGCAGCGTCGGCGTCGCCGGCACCGCGCCGGCCCCAAGCGGTCCCAGCGCCGGGACGACCGGGCCGGACAAACGCGGGAGCGACCCGGACACCCAACGCGAGCGCCGACAGACGCTCGCGAACCTCTTCCTGGAGAACGTGCTCGAACAACGCGGCGAGGAGATCGAACTCGACCGCGAGGCGATCGCCCACGCCGACGCGTACCTTGGCACCGAGGCAGTTGAGAATGGCTTCGCCGACCGGTTTGGGTTCGTCGACGGCGCGGTCGCCGACGCTGCGAGCGAAGCGGGACTCAACGATTACGCGGTCGACACCCGCCGCACCGAGAGCCGCATCCCCGGCGGCATTCCGCTGTTGGAACAAGACGACGGTACGGTCGTCGTCGACGGCTCGAAAAAGCAGTTCGGCGACGGGCTGATACTCGCAGTCGCGCCGCAGGCGTGGGACGAAACTGTCGGCGACGACGTGATCATGACGAGCTACACTGGACAGTTACCTACAGACGGCGACGCAGCGGACGCGATGACTGACGACACGGCCACGGTCAACAGAGGTGACGGTGAATGAATGTCGACCTGCGAACGACGGTCGGCGCGTTCGCGCTGGTCTTCCTCGCGGTCGTCGGCGTCGCCGCCGTCGGCGGCGTCGTCCTTGACGGCGGATCGCCCGAGACCGACGCCGTTGCGGACGACCACTGGCGGTTGGACACGGTCGAGCCGGAAACCGTCAGCGAGGGCGGCGAGGTCGAAATGGAGAGCTCCGAACCGTCGAACACCGTCGTCGTCCACCTCGGCGGCGCGGCGGCTGGACTCGGCGGCAGCGCGCCGGTCCTACCGATCGAAGACGGCGATGCGCCCACGAAAGCGGACATCGGGTCCCTCGGCGGTGTCCGGCGCGGTGTCGCACCGCTAACCGCGGCGCTCGTCGAGAGCGGCCATGAGGTTCGGTTCTACGGAGGAGCCTTCGGCGCGGAACCGCTGCCGTCGCTGCTCTCGGACGCGGACGCGTTCGTCACCACGAGTCCCAGCGCCTTGTCGGCAAGCGATACCGACGCGGTTGAGTCGTTCGTCGAAGCCGGCGGTCGGACGCTTGTGACGAGCGATCCGGGCGGCACCGGCGCGCTTACCGACTTCGGCTCGCCGTTTGGCGTCTACGGTAAGGCGGGGTACGTATACGACATGGAGCACAACGACGCGAACTACCTCAGCGTACTCGGCGAGCCGACCGGCTCGGGGTCGCTGACGGAAGGCGTTGAGGAGGCAGTCTTCCGCGGCGCCGCGCCGATCGGCGTGGCCGGTGGATCGACAACGTTCACCACCGCGGAGACGTCACAACTGTCAACGACTCGTGAGACCGGCTCCTACGGGGTCGCAGTCCGTAGCGACTCACTCGCAGTGTTCGGGGACTCGAGCTTCCTCGAACCGGAGAATGCCGGCCGTGCCGACAACGGCGTGCTGATCGGCAACATCGCGGACTTCCTCGTGACCGGACCGAACCCCGACGTGTCATTTGGACCGGGAGCCGGTCCGGGTGGGGCAGTTCCGCCGGGGGCAACGGTCCCACCGGGCGGGACGACGCCGCCGCCTGAACCACCGGAGCCGTCGGGCAACGAGACTGACCCATCCGGCAACGCGACCGCGTAGTCAACGCCGATCCGTAACGGCGCGGTCGAGTTAATTTTGGCGTGAGTTTTGATGAACCGCCTCGGAGTCAAGCCTCAGGACACTCGCCTTGTTCATATTGTAGAAACAGCACCGCCATATTAAAACGCGATTCAGTGAAAAGCGCTACTGAGACCCCTACCAACACCCGATGTACCGAAACGCTCCATAAACTCTAATAGAACAGGAAACCGCTGAGCCGGCGCAGGAGGACGCTGAAAATTTCCTTCGATCTTCGGACCCGTCGGGGAGCGGACCGAAATACGAGGCGCGTGGGGAGACCGTGCTGGCGTTCTACGAGTATCTATGCGACCACCTATAGTAGTTGCTAGAAATAATTACTCACTTTTGGAATCGAGAGTTGAT
>NZ_NHNZ01000088.1:0-1160 GCF_002727095.1 Halorubrum sp. C191
TAGTTCTACATAAGAGCGACGTCTGAGAGTACGAATTCCTCTGTGATGGGTCTTTATACACCGATCTGTTGGTTAGAAATCATCAGTGGGTATAACACTCGAGATGATGTTTTAATCCTCGAACAATAGACACGGACGATCAACGGTGCAACCTCTCGACTGCGTGCTGATAGGCCCACGGACCGGCACTCGGCGAGCGAAGGGCTTTGTCCGGTGACACCGAAGCGCACCACATGAGCAGAGCCGTTTCCGTCGCCACGGCGTTTCTCGTCGGTGTCTGTGTGTTTGCATGGCTCGCAGGGCCAGTGCTGGAGGCTCAATTCGGTGCTGAGGCGTTGTTGGCCGCCTATGGGGCCGTGGCCGCTGGAACTGCGGCCACAACGTACGTACTCGTCCGTCGGGTTGACGCCCGGCTTTCGGGAGGAGGGACTAGCGGAGACGAACCGACAATCTCCGACGAGGTCGACACGACCGACAACGATGGGCGGAACGCGAATGCTGGCGAGGACGAGACGCTGACCGTCCGGCTCGACAATCTGGACGATCTCGACGTGGAACGGGAGGTTCGACAGCTGAAGGCCGAACGCTCCGGCGGCGACGAGGACTGACGCGCTGTTCATCGACCCACTACGAGACGCTCGATACCACTACGTGAAACGCTTCGGTATCGAGACGAGCTATCGACTCTCCAAACAAAGTATTGCGACGACCTCGACACAAAATCCGGTCGTACGGCTGCTGTACGTCGTGGTGAGCTTGTTTTTATAGAACTTCTGGCGGTATTTACACTGGGAGTACGTGGCGACGCCCCGCCGTGGGGGGCGTCGCCTCTGGAAGTGGTCGTTCAAGGAGTTCATCAATATGATTCAACGGGCAGCGTGGACGGCCCTCGCGACGCGTCGGGCCGTCCCCGCAAATCGATCACCAGACGATCGGTTTACTCGCTAATCTCCGACCGGGCTAGCCTTCGCCAGGAGTGGCAACGCTGTCGCGTCGGCGGCAGCCGCCGCCGACAGCGACAGCTCTCCGTCGGTTCGTCGACGATCTTCTCGTCAAGACCACCCAGCACAACCGCTCCGCCACAGAACTCAGGCTTCAGAAACAGCTAGCCGAGGATGTTTTGTGAGGTACTGATAGTAGTCATACTGTCAGCTAAATAT
>NZ_NHNZ01000060.1:0-283 GCF_002727095.1 Halorubrum sp. C191
ACGTGAGGCACTTGACGAAATTCGACGAACGACTGGTGGCGAAGAGTATACCCTCGCGCTCGATATTCTTGACTGGCTCCGCACCGACCTCTCGCGCCGTCTTTCCTACACCGAAATCACCGACCTTCTTCACTACTGCCGGTTCTCCACGTGTCCAGACCGGATGCTCGCACACTTTCTCGCCGACCTCAGCCACGGCATGCCTCCCGAAGACATCCCATACCACAGCTCATATTTTGACCGAGAGAATGTCGGCCACTCTCCAAGCGAACTGTACAATAGA
>NZ_NHNZ01000060.1:387-688 GCF_002727095.1 Halorubrum sp. C191
CTTGAGGGAGAACCTGGTGCCTGGCGACTGATCAGAGAGTGGTGGAGTTATAATCCACCTGCCGTCGTCGCTCCCAGTTTCCTCCGGCAGATTCTCGTACTTCGGCGATTACATCAGCAGGCAACACGCGATGGGCGCTCGCTGGTTAATTCAACGACCTCCAACGGCGCCATCGGGTCCCTCAGTTCCCCAGACGCAGCATTTGGATATCAGGTAGACGACGATACTGCTCACCCACTTCAGGAGGCGATGAACACGACCAACCCGCCTGACCTGACACAACTTGACAAACGATTCCGCA
>NZ_NHNZ01000195.1:0-1658 GCF_002727095.1 Halorubrum sp. C191
ACCCGATGTGATCGACTGAGGGTATCTCTCGGGACGAGTACCCCCGCTTTGAGCTTCTATACAATCTCCTCTGGGAGCGAGAGCAGTTGAACGAAAAGTACGACGCAGTCCTCATCGACCCTAACGCGCGCGCCGAAGACCTCCTGTACAATGCTATCTACGCGCTTCGGACGCTGGTAGCACCCGTTAAGCCAGCTGGGAAGGGAAGTCTCAGCCTCGATGGTCTCGAGGAGATGGTCGGAAACATGGAGACTGCGCTGGACATCGAAATCGGGCTTTCGTGCGTGGTTCCGTCCGGGGTCGGGCAGACGAACGCCCACAAGCAGTATCGGGATCAGTTCGAAAATACGGACTCCTTTGCAACGCCAGTCTCTATCGGCTCACGAGAGAGTCTGATGGACGCTATGTGGGAAGCCCGTGGCTCTGCGTTCAAAGTAGTCGAAGAAAGGTGGAAGACCTACGAGGAGGGCGGCGAGATGATCACAGAGAAAGGTGAGCGAAGAGTGCCCGACCGTGAACTCGAAACGCTGGAGAAGCTATGGCAGCTGGCGGGATTCATTGCGACGGAGACGTTCGGTGTAGATGTAGACGACGAACTCGTCCTAGATATCGACGACTACGGGACTGAGACGATGCGGTTCAACCTCACAACTGAACCGGAGGTGGCTGACTAATGGGGGGAGATTCATTCAAATCTGGGTCAGGGAACCTCAACTTCGGTGACGAGGAGGAAGAAGCAGATGACGAACCAGAGAAACCTGATGATATCGCGAACGAGGAAGCGGATGATCAGGAACCCGAGGTAGCCACCTCTGCTGAAGTAGAAGAATCTCGGACCTCCCGAAGAACGAAGAATACGAACAGTCCCAGCGAGAAAAGCACGACGGCTACCCCGCCGGCCAGCGATACCGAAGCACACCAGTATCCGTACTTCGTACGTCGGAGTAATGTCGGAGACGAACGAGACAACCGGCTTGAGATCTTCGCTCGCGATGAAGTCGTCTCCCGAGAAGCGGAGTTTCGTAGCCGACTCGCCACGGAGCTCGGAGCTGATGATATCGCGAAGACAGACGCCCGTGAGTATGCACTTCTCGCGGCGTTCAACAATGTGAAGCACGTTGCAGAACTTATGAGAGGAGACGGGTACGGCGAACTCGATTAGCGGCTGTTTTCGTTCACTTCACCCTACAACCGCTGAGGTTCTACTCCCTTTCCCCCACGGTGGCGCATACTTGATAGGAGACTTTAACGGCCTTAGAGATCTACGCAGTCCAGCCATTCAATGGGGGAAGATTCTGACTGGTGTGCCCTGTTGGATCCGCAGAAAGCGTCGGGATCTGGTCACTCTATATTCGTCGCTCTTCCGAAGCAGATTGTTGGTCAGGTAGAGCTGTCGCTGTGAAAGCGTGGCGGGCAAGGGTGAGGCGAACGCGTCACCCGAACGCAATGTTCCAATTTGAATTGCTAAGTTCAGAGGCGAGCGCCGCGAACCTGCTGGAGCAGGTTCGTTGGCGCGAGGGCCTCTGTTGCCCGCACTGCCGGTCGATCCACTGACACCACTTCTCGAAGTCCTCCGCTCCGGACTGGTCTGCGATGTTACGGAGTGTTCCAGTTCGGATCCGATCGTGTTGCGGGAAGGAGACGACACGGACATCATC
>NZ_NHNZ01000157.1:0-4704 GCF_002727095.1 Halorubrum sp. C191
AGATGTGTTCACGTATTTATATCCGTGAGTATCATTCACAGCCATTAGATCCGCTGAAGTCTTATTCTTCAAATGGTCTTGTATTAATAGCACAACAATAATACTTGTCGAGTCACACTAATATAATGTGTCTACACCGACTCAACAGGCGCCGGCGGGGAGTTCTGGGATAAACTCGCTATCAACACTTGAGCAAGTCGTACTTATTCTGTTAGGCATCACAGCCGCAACACACCTATATGCTGGTGTTGTAGAGGGAGCGCCGCCGGTACTTCTTGCTGGTGTTGGCTTCATCGGGGGAATGCTCCTGTACACACGGGGTGTCCGTCGCCATGGTCTCGCTATCGCCGCGATTCCGTATACAGCTGTCCAGATCCCACTGTGGTATATCGCCAAGGCGGGGAACTTCACTCTCGTCGGGTATGTCGATAAAATCGTTCAGATTGTGCTTGTTGTGGCGCTTGTCGCTCTTGTCTTCCGACAACGCGACGCATGAGCCACTTAAGCTGGTGTTAAGTTAGAGGATGAGGCCGACGATTTTGAGTGCCTATGCCAGAGTTCGACCGCCTCAGCTAGGTGGGCCTTCACATAAGTGCGTACAGCTTCCGCCAGCATGCCTCCTTGAAATGGAGCTTCTCCTTTGCCGACCGGACCTGGTCGTTGACCGTCTGCGGGCTTGCCTTTCGATCATCAGCCCACGAAGACTGCCGAGTCGAGTAGAGCGCCTGTGTCATCCAGTAGTCCAAGGTCTCAGCGAGTGACTAGAGTTCGTTCGCCAGCACGGCGAGTTCGACCGTCGTAATCTGCCGACCGATGTCGACCGCAGTCAGCTTCTCTTGATAGTCGTTGATCGCTCGTCAGCCGTCTTCGATCTTGAACTCCAAATTAATGACGCACTTCCCATCCGCCCCGTAGACGAATCCCACATCCACAAACCGTTCTCCGCCGATCCGGCGACGGGTGTGGATAGCGAAGTGAGGAACCGAGTTGTCTCGTACCTCCTCTACAATGGGTCGTCGTCGAACTTAGCCGCTGGGTTACACACGGACACTTTCACTCAACTCCGATGTGATCGGCTGCGAATACATCTCCCACGAAAACTTTGATTATCAACTGTGGCCCGTTCTCCTCAGATAATAAACAATATACAACCAATAGTACATTCACTAATATTCATTATTAATTGGTTTGTATACTCAGTAAACTATGGTAGAACCACCCATAGAGTACGAGCAGTTTGAGGAGGGACGCCATGTCAATTACTGGGATCTCAACCCCGTTCTACAGGAAGAAGCGAGGCGACTCTATCCAGATGACGAATTCGGGTGGGCGGAGGAGAAACTCCAAGAATTCGGCCATATTGTCGGTCACACTATCGCAGACAACGCAGACCGAATCGACAGACACGGGCCGACACTCCAATCACACGACAAGTATGGGAAGTTGCTAAACCAAGTTGAGTACCACCCCGATCAGCTTGAGAACGAACGACTCATCTATGAACATGGAATCGTCGCTGATGCATTCAAGCCACCGGAAGGACGAGATGAACCAGTTGGGTTACTCCACACCTTGACTGAGCAACTACTTCTTTCGTATGCCGACACGGGACTTGTCTGCGCGCAGTCCATGACGGCAGGAGTCGCGCTGACATTGCGAAATCACGACCATACGGAAGACTACACCGAGTATCTGGACCAGCTTGCGTCCACCGACTATGAGACCGTCATCGAAGGTGCGATGTTCCTCACCGAGGAGCAAGGCGGAAGTGATGTCGGGGCGGCCGAAACAGATGCTGAGCCTGTGGTGGCGCCGCACCAGGCAACTGAATCATCAGCTGCTCAAGCCAAAGCCACTCAAGACGGTGGTGAGTTACAGACGCGAGAGTACAAATTGACCGGAGAGAAATGGTTCTGTTCGAACATCGACGCTCAGGGGACTTTGGCCCTTGCTCGACGTCCCGACGCGCCCGATGGTACAAGGGGGCTTTCGCTATTTCTTGTTCCACACGAATTGCCGTCAGGAGAGTTGAACGAACAGCGATATCGGCGGCTCAAAGACAAACTCGGCACAGAGAGCGTCCCTACTGGTGAAGTCGAATTCGACGGTACCACTGGTTATCTCGTTGGTGAGCCCGAGCGCGGGTTCAAGTACATGACGACGATGGTGAACTGGGAGCGAGTGACTAATTCTGTGGGTGCTGTCGGCATCATCGGACGATTGTTGCTTGAGAGCAAGGTCAAAGCAGCGAATCGGGATGCGTTTGGACAGGCGATTCAAGACTTCCCGCTTATGCAGCGCGACTTGGTGGAGATGGCTGTTGACCACGAGGCTACGTTGACTTTCGCAATGGAAGCTGCCCGATGGTTGGACAGATACGAGCGTGATCACGGTGATGACGACGCATTCCAGTTGATGCGACTGCTGGTTCCGGTCTCCAAGCACGTCACGACGCGGAAAGCCGTCGAAACTGCGTCATATGCCATGGAAATCCAGGGTGGAAACGGATATGTCGATGATTTCGTCACCCACCGCCTGTACCGCGATGCACAGGTCCTACCAATCTGGGAGGGGACGGCGAACATCCTCTCACTTGATGTGCTGCGAGCCATGGAGAAAGAGGCCGCACACGAGGCATTGCTACCGCTCGTCTCGGGATATCTAGACAACGTCGAGCATCCGTATCTCCAACCGCTCGCAGAAACGGTACAAGCGGAGTTTGAACAATTACAAGAAGCGCTGCTCGGACTGGCCACGACAGACGACGAGTCCGCACAATATGCCGCAAAGGACGTCACTGAGTACATCTATGACGTCGTCACGGCCAGTATTCTCCTAAGTCGGGCACAAGAACACTTGGACGACGGTGACGCTCGCAAAGCAATCGTTGCGAACCTATTTGTCGAGCGCGAGTTGGCGTCCGATTCGCCTGGCGTGCAGACTGATGCGACTCCCGCGATGGAGTACTTCGACGCAATTGTCCAGTACGACAGTCTCGACGATACGAAACTTCCAGAACAACCAGTTACAACCTAACAATGTACACCATACCCTCAGTCCTCGACAGAGCGCGCACGCTGTTCCACAACAGTACCGTCTCCGACGGGGCCAGTGAAACGACGTACGAACAGGCATACGAGAATGCCCAGAGACTAGCAGGTGGGCTTGCGGATCGCGGGGTAGATGCTGGGACTGTCGTCGCAGTCGCTGACTGGAATACGCCCAAATTTTTCGAATTGCTGTACGCTATCACTGGAATGGAAGCGATCATCTACCCGGTGAATCTGAATCTCCCACCCGAGCAAATCGGATACACGCTGGAGAAATCAGATTCGACCCATCTGATCTACTCTGATGACTTCGAAGCACTCGCCCAGCAATTCCCAGGCGAAACGCTACATACTGATGACCTCGAAGAAAGTGACCCAGTTACTCTCGACGTTGAGGAAGATACCCCAGCAGTTATGCTGTTCACCTCAGGCACGACTGGTAAACCCAAGCCGGTCAGATACACCCACGAGCAATTCATCCACGGTGGCGTGAGTATCGCACACCAACTGACCGAATACGACACACCAGCCTCGCTGTCAGGAGAGGACACCCTGTTACCCAGTATCCCGATGTTCCACCTACTGGCTTGGGGATCCCCGGTCATCGCGCCGTATCTTGGCACAGACCTACTGATGACAGGCCAATACGACCCGGAAACAGTCGGGTCGCTGGTTGAAGACGGCGAGGCAACTTGGACGAACATGGTCCCGACGATGGCACGCCAGTTGCTGGAAACAGATTACTCTCTTGACGGCCTCAAGGTGTTGACCGGTGGTAGCACGATCCAGCGTGATCTGGTCTCCCAGTTCCGCGAGCACGATATCGAATTCTCGACGATCTATGGCGGGACAGACATGCTCGCCGCCTCGATATCGATTTGGAGTGACGAGGCTCGGGACGAGGGAGGGTATGAGTATCTGCGCCGGGTGACTCACCCAGTACCATTCGGCGAATTCCAACTCGTACACCGAGAGGGTATGGAAGATGATATGGGTGAAATTCAATTTCGGGCACCGTGGCTCCCCGACGGCTATTACAAACTGCCAGAAAAGACTGCAGACGCCTTCGTCGACGGTTGGTTCAACACGGGAGACATCGGGCGACGGATGCCAGATGGTGGAATTCGGATTCTCGACCGCGTCGATGACACGATAAAGAGTGGCGGAGAGTGGATTCCATCAAGCATTCTCGAATCGATTATCGTAGACACGACAACCGTCGCCAACGCCGCTGTTCTCGGGAAACCCGACGATGAATGGGGCGAACGGCCAGTTGCCGCTGTAACACCAGTTGACGATACATTCGAGAAAGAATCGGTATATGACCAACTAACGAAGGCAGTCGAAAAGGGACAAATCAACGACTGGTGGATTCCCGATGAGATATTCACATTAGACGAGCTCCCGTTAACCAGCACAGGCAAAATCCAAAAGGAGACCCTCCGAGAGAGGTTGGATTTGAAACACTCTTAACACCCCACCCATTCGTTGTAGTTTAACGCCTCACGCCAGCGCCGTCTGCTGATTTGAATATCGTTGGGACTACCTGTCAGAGAAACCCGGTGGCTGCTGTGAGTTACGAACCACCGGATTCAGTGATTGTCGACCGGATCAAAAGAGCGTTTCCCTCTGAGGAGTTGCGCGAGCGCGCTCG
>NZ_NHNZ01000209.1:0-1004 GCF_002727095.1 Halorubrum sp. C191
CGTTAGTCGGCTCAGATAATGAGACAGAGACACTTGGAGACTGCGAGTCGGTCATACCAAGTCATAGGCATATTCTACATATAAAAACCCGACTTGAGCAGGGTTCAGATACACCAACTGGTCAGTTGCCGTGACCGGTCTATCGTCTCTCAACGAGTACAATAGAACAGTCCTCCCGCAGTCTCGGCTGTGACAGTATCCGCCCAGACGCCGGCTACCCACCAATTAAACGAGTGTGATAAGATGTCCCGGAGTCAAAGCTAGTGAGCTCGGTAATACGCTGCTCCAGTTCTTCGATTTCAGCTTGGAGCTCGGTTGTGTCTTCGTCGGCACCAGCCAACTGGTCTTTGAGCCCTTGGAGACGGCTTTCTTTCATCTCGTCGTCGACGTCTGCCTTCCGTACATACTCGCTTTCGTCGATCTCGTACACGTCGGACTCAGAGAGTGACATCACTTCCAGCGCATCGTCAAGTTTGCTCGTGTCGACACTCAGCACGCGCTCGGGGTCGATCCCTTCCGCCTCCAATAGCTCAAGGACTTCTTCGTCATCTTTGAGTGTTCGATTCCGACGGACCGCTCTTCCGTAGGAAATTGTTGATACAGTCACGGTATTTTCACGAGTAGCCTCAACCACCGATCTGAACGTCTCTCTAAGCCGAATAGAGTTCACCCGGGACAGACCAAAATCGCAAGACAGCAAGCCATCAATAATGTCCTACACAAGAGCGTTCGAGTGAGCTACCGTCCACTACTGTGGTCGTCGCCTTCGAGCGCGTCCCGAAGCCCGTCCGGGAGTAGGGAAAACGGCTTTTCCGCGTGAAAGGCGATGTTCTCGTAGGCCTGCTTGACGTGTTTTCGCTTCGGGTCTGCACACTCCTCGGCGAGCGTGTCCAGTTCGTCCATCATGGACCGGAGTTCGTCCTCGGCTTCAAGCATCTCGGCGGTCAGCGCCAGTTCCTTGGTCGCCTTGGCGGCCGCGCGTAGCACGCGGCCGTCGTCGTCGC
>NZ_NHNZ01000027.1:0-610 GCF_002727095.1 Halorubrum sp. C191
CTGTCTCTTACCCACAAATTCTATTCCCGTAGCTGAGAAGTTGAGGCTGGGAGATGGGACGAGATCAGCGGAGTTGGCGACCTGATCTGAACGATGACGGGGAGTTGTGTGACATGGATGTATCAGGTTGGATTCGGACGGAGTTTCGGGCAGCGGAGTTCGGAGACAAGCGTCTTACCGATCGATTGGTCCAACTCGGGGATGAACTCGGCAGTTCACCTGCCGAGTCCATCCCGGCTTCCTGCGAGGACTGGGCGTCCACAAAGGCTACATACCGATTTTGCGATAATGAGAGTGTGGAACCGACCGAGATTCTCTCTGCTCACAAGCAGTCACAGCGATCACGGGTGAGTGGCGGAGACGAGCTGTTGGTCGTCTCCGACACGACGTATCTCACCTTTCCTCGCCACCCAGCCAAGGACGGTCTTGGAGATATTAGTTCCTCAGATATCGACGTAGAAGGCGTCAAATTACACACTTCCGTTGGTATTCGCCCAGACACGCAGCAGATGACTGGGGTCATCGACCAGCAGGTGCTGGTCGAGGACCAACAGGCGGGCAACACTTACAGCACAAACGGCAAAGACTGTCTCTTATATCCATCCGACGC
>NZ_NHNZ01000003.1:0-637 GCF_002727095.1 Halorubrum sp. C191
CCTGTGCGATCTCGCCCGCGTACCGGAGGATGTCGATAGCCTTCCGCGCGTCGCCGTGTTCGCGCGCCGCCAGCGCGGCGGCGCGCGGGATCGTCGAGGGTTCGAGAACGGCGTCGTGGAACGCGTCCGCCCGCGCCTGCATGATTTCCCTGAGTTGGTTCGCGTCGTACGGCGGGAA
The DNA here is from genome assembly GCF_002727095.1 of Halorubrum sp. C191. Classification (NCBI taxonomy): domain Archaea; kingdom Methanobacteriati; phylum Methanobacteriota; class Halobacteria; order Halobacteriales; family Haloferacaceae; genus Halorubrum; species Halorubrum sp. C191. The sequence continues at coordinate 179 of NZ_NHNZ01000003.1, forward strand.
GACGAACTCGCGCTCACAGAGGCTCGATTTGACGCGCTCGTCCATCCGGTCTTTGTACTGGATCTTGTTGCTGATGCCGACGACGCCCAACTTACAGTCGGTGATCTTTCCCGCCTCGCCAGCGCGGGACAGCTGCATCAGGATGGCGTCGTCATCGAGCTTATCGATCTCGTCGAGCAGGATCAAGACGACGTCGTACCGCTGGTCGAGGATCCGCCAGAGTCGCTTGTAGTACGTGGACGTAGAGAGCCCCTTATCGGGGACGTTGATCCCGGTTTCCTCGGGGTCGTTGACACCCTCGGCGATCGTCTGGACCGCTTGCGTCTCGGTGGTGTCCTGCGCGCAGTCGACGTAGGCGAACGTCGCCGTAACACCCTCCTCGCTCGCGGTCGAGACGAGTCGCTTGGAGACGTACTTCGCGCACAGGGACTTCCCGGTGCCCGTCTTCCCGTAGATGAG
>NZ_NHNZ01000106.1:0-2532 GCF_002727095.1 Halorubrum sp. C191
CGTAGGAGACCCGCCTGCTCAATGAAGGAGTCTCATGTCTTCGCGACAGACCACCAGTTGCTACTCGGGACTGTCCGTCTACTCCCAGGCAATCGCCCTGCTTCCCGCCTTGGTATCGTCTGTTGGCTGCTACCGAATCGGAGGTCTCCTGAGAGGCGTATCTGATGGAGCGATATTACAGCCGTCTCACCAGACTGTGGCGAGCCGCATCACTATCGACCTGGGGCTTCCAGTGTGCGTGGCCTTGGTTGGCTGACGACAAGGGGTGGGTTGCTGCTGAGCAGATCAGACCGGATCCATCCACGTGGGTTCGTCCTCGGTGTGGCTGCCCATGTTGATGCTGCGTCGACTGGTCTCCCCGGGTCTCAGCGCGATGGTCGCTTGCCGATCTGTGTAGTGTATGGGATCGGGTGTCCGTACCGGTCAGTGGTCGCTTGGGCCCCGGTGGGTGGCACCGCCCTATGTTATTCACACGCTCTGTCGGATCCTCTGGGTAGCTCTTTTTTTATTTTTATTATCAGTCGGTTCTTCGACAGAGTAACCCCGCTACGTCTTGCGATTATACTGGTTATTGTCCGTAATCTAGAACTTCAGCTAAGCGGTCTAAGTGTAATCGTGTCGGTAATCGGGTGTGGTGGCAACGCTACCGTATTTTTGTGAATTATTCTATTTAAATTTGAATGAGAGGCTCCGTTGAAATTCTCAGAAAGTGATACGTTCTACTCCGGTTCCGGTCAATACAGGTGACTCAGAAACCTATATCGGTCGTCACCGATTCTCGTCGATCCACTCGCAGAACGCTTCGAAATTCTCCACACCGGCGTCGTCAGCAGTATCATGGAGCGTTCCGATGCTGATTGAGTCGTGGGCCGGAACAGTCACCGTACGCGTATCCGTGTTCTCATGGCTTTCTGGTGGATCCCATCGAAGAATCAGGTGATCCCCTGTGGTACGGACGTGCTGAAACCCACCAACGTTCACCAGCACTTTGTACACGTCTTCACCCGAAAAGTCCCGTGTCACCATTGCTACTGTAGGACATCGGGAAGCTCATCGCTCTGTGATTGAGCGACTTCAGGATCAACACCGAGGTCACGTATCTCCTCATCGGTTGGAGGCCGCCCGCCATCACCTTCTACCGCCTCAATGACGGCATCAAGATTGTCAAGTGCTACGTCCCGGCTTTTACCTTGAGCAGTCACGCCGACACGGAGATCACGAGCCGTCCACTGGCCATCTGGGTTCTTCACTAAGCGGATTTCCCGTTCAGGAGGGTCCGAATTCCCAGAATCAGCTCGTGCCATACCTGCCGGTACTTCACCGAGACGCAAAACGCTTCGGGAGACCTACCGTCTCACACATGCCATTAGTGCTCGATACGCACTCTTTGTCGACCGGCTGTTTCAGCCGATAATATATCTGAATAATAGGATTTCAGCAGAGCCGAATGAGAATTTGGATTGCGGTACGTCAAGTGAACGCCTGTGGGCTCAGCCATCGAGATCTGATCCCGTCTAGTAGTTGGTGAACGCACCCCGGGGTCAAGCCCCGAGGCTTCCTGCTTCAACGACGCGCTTTGCATCCACGGCCTCTCGGTGAGGCGTGAACGTAGGGAGCGCAGTCTACACAGGCGTTGATTCGGACTGTCCCAGCCCTAACTGCCGCAATCCACGAGTGAGAATATTCTTCGCCGCGTTCAAATCACGATCTTCCTTGTGTCCGCACGCAGGGCACGAATGCTCCCGCACCCAGATCGGCTTGGCCGTCTCGACGCCACAAACCGAACACTCTTTTGTCGTCCCACGAGGTTCAACCGTTTCAACGTGTGTGCCGTGTAATTCACCTTTGTACTCTAACAGTTCGATGAACTGCGACCACGCCGCATCCTGTTTGCTTTTCGCATTTTGACTGGTTTCCAGCATCGGTTTCACGTCCAAATCCTCCACGGCCACCACATCGTACTTTTTCACGAGCCACGTCGTCAGCTTGTGCTGGAAATCTTCGACCTTCCGCTTGATTTTGCGTTTGGCTCGCGCCACCTGNNCAGTCTTCGGGTTTAATCTCACTCAGTGACGGTTTCTCTGGCGTGTCTTCCACGGTGGTGACGAGCGAGACGTACCACTCACCCGTCGATTCTTTTTTGAGGATGACCTCGTCAATCTCGTCTTTGGATGGCACGTTGCGGTCTGCTCGGATATTGAACCAGCCGATCTTTTCGAGTCGGAGTCGCACGAATCGGTCGTCGCCCGTGTTGTGATCCACGTTCCAGCGACGGGGTTGATTGTACGACACTGACCGAAATTCGCCTTTGCCTTGCCACTGTAACCTTCCGACGTTGTAGCCGTTTTCTCGACGTTCTTGTAGTGTTTCCAGATCGCTGTGGATCTGAGTGATGGCTTGTTGTGCGGCGTGTCTGGAGGGTTCCGCGAAGGTCGGCCAGCGGTCTGCCCAAGCGGTGAGTTTGTTGTGTTGGTCGTAGTCTGATGGTCGGTCGTTGTAGTCGGAGTTGTAGTAGTCTCGGACAGTGTGGTG
>NZ_NHNZ01000228.1:0-4986 GCF_002727095.1 Halorubrum sp. C191
ACTTTCGACGTTGAGTATAAGCATACAGAGTGACGTGTTCCCTCTGCTGATATCATGGGATCCCCCTGATCACTATGTTACTCCCGTTGATTCGGGTGGTTGAGGATCTAAGCTTTGTGGACTGTCGATCTCTGGCTCTGCCACGAAGCCGTTACTCGTGCCCAAAGGGGATATTAGAATACGAATACATTTTTCAAAATAGAACGACAAAATTCTTGGCCATAATTAGTTTTACCAATGTCGCGTTAAAGACAGGTCGAAATTGGCCGGGGGGCTTCGCTGTCTCCTATATCTCACACCGAGCTTAATCCGACCGGCTAGTGACCGCCTAGCGCGACGGTCCGTGGCGCAATACCTCTACTTTCCGGGTACAAACTCTCCTTTGTGCCCGGAAAGTCCGCCTCTGTGAACGCAAGATTCTCGGCGCTGCTTTACCGGTTGCTACGCTAGGCGGGTGTGTGGACATGACGCCACAACTACGCGAAATCGTACGCACGGAACTGTTACGAAGTATCGTCTGGTTCGGAGCCGGACTCGTCGGCTGGCCGCTAGTGACGATGGAAGTCAGTTGGCTCAACCCGACACCCCTGACGGTCTTCGGACTTCCCGTGATCACCTGGGCCGTGTTGACGGCAAGTGCTATCGGAGTCCGGAGCGTGACCGAATCGGATCTTTGTGTCCAGACGACAGGCGGAATATCCGTGAGCCTCGCCCTCGGGATCATGCTCGGGGGTGTCGCCGCGGTGTATCTCGTCACAAGAGGTGGTTACTCCGCTCAGTGGATCACGCTCAGTTACGTCGCGGTCGCGGCCGTGACTTCCCTCTGGTACTGGTACGTTCACCCGACGGACAGGGGCTCGACAGCGACTACCTGACGCTTCGGGCCAGTCTCAGGGTCTCCGAAGCAGTTTCAATTGCTGAAACAGCACCGCACCGCCCTGTGGCCCCAACAGAGCAAAACATACAATTTGACTCGATAAGATGTTGTGCGTGACTGACTGATAACACATGGCCCTCCCACCTTGGATAACAGAAAAGCTGCCTCAGGACAAGCGGGTAAACACCAAACTCACCCGCCGCCACGTCGTCGAAACGATGTATCGAGCAGATCGGCCGTTCTTTTCGCTCCAGCAAATCCAACAGCAGATCAAGCCAGACGTCTCTAAGGTGACGCTCCGGAACCGGTTAACAGAACTCGAGGAAAACGGAGTCGTCACGACGGAGTCGTTCGCTGATTCACTAACCTTGTATTATCTCAACCACCCTGAGTCGGAGTGGCCGCTATCGCCGGAAGGAAAACAAGCGCTGACAGCCGACAAGACTACTTCGACGCATCCCCTCCGCGAATTCCTTAACCACCCACGCGTCCGTTCAATCTTCCGCGAAGAGCTCTTTCGGAGCATTGGCTGGGTGGCACTCGGGATAGTCGGGTGGCCAATACTGCTCAGTGAGTCTCCACAGTTACCGGTCAATATATGGACCGTGTTCGGGCTCCCAGTCTTGACCTGGGCGACACTTACTGTGGCGATGGTCAGCGTCCGGCTGCTGACAGGGAGCGACATTCAAGTTCAGTCACAGGAGGGATTACATGTCGTCTCACTATGTGGGATTCTATTAGCCGGATTCTGGGTAGCGTTCGCGATTTTTATTTTGAACTGGCCGCCACTGCCGACAGTCGGTGTGTATCTGCTTGCGACAGTTTCCTACTTGATCGTTTATAAACGGGTTGTCCTACCGGAAACTAATCTTCCGGTCACCACGTGATCTCTCGCCGACGCTGCTCGCGCTGGCGACGTACAGTAACTGACTGCCTTCAATATTGGCGACAGACCGTTTGAGACCCAATGTGAACTCTCTTATTCTCCGGTCACAGGCTCACTATCATCTCTGGTGGGCGCCACCGTGGCGCGGATTTCACGGACAAGGCTGAGGACAGATTCCCACTGCTCTCGAGACCCGGGGATTGCGTACTCTTCATTACCCATGTACTCCGCGAGCGTCGTCTGGACGTTCTTCGGGTTATCAACCCGCCGAAACTCTAGGTCGCGTCCTCCGGCGACCTCAACGGACACTTTTCCATAACCGAAAAACGAGCCTGTGACGGACTGAGAAAACGAAGTGTTCTGGATTTTATCGACATGGACACGACGAACGGTTCGTCCGAGGACGCCCCGCTTTGCCCATACTGCTCGGGTTGTCAAGAGATACTGCGTCCGTCGTACCCTGAGTAGCCCCCAACTGAGAACCGCAACGCCGATGGGCACCCCCGCTAACAACCAGAGGTCGACGCTAACAGCGCCGACAAGGGCAAACACAGAGATGGCGGTTCCGACGATTATGTCTGGAAGAGCCGCTGAGAGACGCGGGCGACCCTTCCAGACAACGCGTTCATCGTCGTGTTGATACCACCAGCTGTCACTCATCTGTGTTACTTGTGTCAGTATGGATTGCCTCGTCAGTAGACGGGGCAGTCGAATCGGCCTGGGACCCGCTCTGGTCGTCGGTGACCGCCTGCCGAATGACGCGCAGTTCCGCAAGAATCGAATCAAGAACATCCTCTTTCGTCGAGTCGGACTCGGTCTGCTGTCGGCTGTCAATTTCCCTAGCGATCAGTTCCTGAACTGCTGCTGGGGCAGGGATACTTCGAAACTGAAGTTCGATCCCGGACCCGCCCGCTGTACTAACGTCAACGGAGCCGTATCCAAAGTACGAGCCGAGCGCCGACTGTGAGTACGAGATGTTTTGGACTTTGTCGAACCCAATCTGTTGGACGTCACGTGAGAGTACCCCACGTTTGCTGTAGAGGCCACGATTGGTGACCACGTAGTTCGTATTGGTGTACTGAAGATAGGACGCAGCAACGATCGGGATGCCAATAAGGACGAGTGACAGCGGAATTCCGATGATAAACGCAGGAAGGACGCTGTACTTGTGCGGGGTACTCGACCACTGGATAGACTCGCCGTCTTCAAGCGTGAGCCAGTCGAGATCCAGGTCTGAGGAATCCGTTGAACCGTCTCCCGATATGTCTTGGAGGGCCGTATCAGACATACATTATCCCAGATCACCGACCCTCAAAATAGTGGGGAAATCCACGGTTCGGAACGCAGTGTCGCAAGAGGTAGCTGAACGGGTATCGAGGAGACGGAACACGACGCCAAATGCCCGGCCCCATCGCTGGCGCCGATCGGTCAAAAACCGTCCCAGAAGCCAGTGGAGAGCGCGAGAAGTGATGGGCGATCCCACCAGACTATGCCACGGCGATGGGATATGCTCATCAGTCGGATACTTATCTGAATACCGCCTCCGACCGGCGGCACCCTCAACGGTGTACCCTTTCGAATGGTAATTGGAGCTTCAGTAGGGGGGCCAGCGGTAGGTTCGCTCATCGCTGGCGATCATAGCATCCCGATACTGCTCATGGCGATCGGTGGGGCTGGAATGCTTGCCACTGCCGGCTACGAATTGCTCCGAACCGACCCAGAGGAGTTTAGTGCCTCTGCCATCGTCCTTCTCGTGTTGGCTGGTTCCGCCTGTCTGTCCTTTCTCGGAACAATACTCTCTGCGATAGGCAGTTTCTGAGTGGTCTGTACTAACCGCGGCTGGTCAGAAAATATCACTTTGTAAGGATTTTAACAGAGTCTCCTCACCGTGTTTCTCCGCCCGAGACACGGACTAGGAAGTATACGGGAGACGACCGATATGCCGGTATGACAGACGACGCCTCAACGGGTGGGCCTAGCTCCGAGGTTGACCGAGCCACGTCACACTCCGATACTTACTCGGATCGGGCGTACACGTGGCTTTCACGGAACGGGATCTACGTCTGGGCCGGGATTTCCGTAGTGGCAATAGCGCTCGCAGCACTTGCCGTCCCGATTTTGGCCTTCGGGTCATTAGCAGCGATCGGCGGAGAAGGGTCGATCCTCGCTGGCGGAACCGCCATCGTTCTCTTCTGTACTGTCTTGCTACTCGGTTTGGCAGTCGTACTACTCAGCTACGCATACTTAGAGGTAGATCGTCGGGGGATCCCGTTCGTCGGAGACCGCAGTACGCGGACGCTAGCATATGATAGCATCCGAACGATAGAGACGGTTGCGGCGGGAACGTTCATTGGCGGACTCCTCACAATGGTCGGACTAGCGGTTTCAGTGGGTAACGTTCCGACAATACTCTCAGTTACCGTGCTAGCTGCCGCAATCGGGCTTCCAGTAACAGTGTTAGTACACGCAGCCGGGCGCTTTGTGTTGTTTGTAGTTGACGCGAGCTAGGAACCCGTTATCAAATGAACCTTCGCGAAACTCCTTTGCCTCGGTTAACCGGTCTCGTTCATCTGCCCGAGATCCGAGAACGACTCTCCGACTCGAAGCGCGATTGGTTCACTTTCATCGCTCGAGCCAATTGAAATAGCGACAATTTCTTCTTCAGTACTAGTAATCGAAAATCGCTGATTCAGCTCTGAAGTACCTGCGATCACGGTATCGGCGAGCTCCAAGTCAACTTGGTACTCGCCGGTGGTGGTCCATACGTCGGCGTAGGCGACGATATTACTATTACCGTCTGACTCGGTCGAGGGAACGTCGAACGAAGTATCGAGGACCGTCTCGCCCTCGGGATCTACGACTTCGATCGACCCGCTGACCTCCTGATTCAGCTGGTTGAGGAGGTTGACCTCTTCGAAGATTCGGTTGCCGATCGCATTAAGGACTGTCGAGCAGCCGGCGGTGGACGCTACAGCGGCACTGGCACCGACTGCGAGGGCTCGACGTCGCGTGACGGAGTCGAATGACGAACGCGTGTGTTGATTCATCGTTGAAGGGCGTATCATCGTTGGCATTGTTGTAAATTAAAGCTGTCCGGAGTGTTTCTAGCGGTGAATCGGTCGATGAAGTGCTTTTGGGACACCGCTGTGATTGCGTCCGAAAACAGGATCTCACGGTTCTGCTGCGTGTAGATACCGGTGACCGTCAACGCAGTACGTTTGGC
>NZ_NHNZ01000018.1:0-1609 GCF_002727095.1 Halorubrum sp. C191
CCCGATGTGATCGACTGAAGATCTGGATACGCTGGGTATCGCCGTGTATGAGCTCGTCCAACAGGCTGCCGATGAAGCGGGTGTTGCTGTCGAGGTTCCTAAACACGGCGTCGCGACGAAGGAGAAATGGGACGAACTCTACCGTATCGTTAACGAGCATTTCGACTCTGTCGTGTTTGTCCTCGATGAACTGGACATGCTCGTTGGACGACGGGACAAACAAGAGCCCGCGTTTTCGCGACTACTATATCAGCTCTCTCGGGCTGGGACGAACGACGACCTAAACGCGTATATCTCGGTCGTTGCGATCTCGAACGACACGAAGATGATGGAATCTGTTGGGAGTCGCGCAGTTAGCTCGTTTACTCCCGAAGATGTCCATTTCGACGATTACGATGCCGATCAACTTCAATCGATTCTTCGACGCAGGCAAGACGCCTTCCACGAAGATGTCGTCGACGAGGCTGTCATCCCACTTGCGGCGGCATTCGCCGCACAAACTCATGGTGACGCCAGGAAGGCGATTGATCTCATGCGTGTTGCCGGTGAATTAGCTGAACGGGAAGGTGACACTCGCGTTCGGGAAAAACACGTCCGCACCGCACAAGCCAAAGTCGAAAAGAATCGGGTGCTTGAGGTTGTCCGTGGTATTAGTACACAAAAGAAGCTCTGCTTATACGCAACCGCAGCCGTCGCCTCCAAAACCGATAGCGGGTCTGCTCGAAGCACGACCGGCTACCGCGTGTACCAGTACCTGACTGACGCCATCGACGCTGATCAGTACCACCAAGAAACGTACGTCAATAAAATGAAAGAGCTCACAACCTATTCGCTGGTCGACTTCGAACGTCGGAGCCACGGCCCGAGCTCTGGAATGTTCCTTGAGTTCCAGTTCGGAGAGCAACCAGAAACAATTCTGGAAACACTTCGAGAGGATTCGCGCATTGAGGCGGTCTCCGAAGATGAGGTCAACTCCGTCGTTGAAGCTCAAATCCGCAACCAGACGTAGGGGTGACTCTCACTAAGATCACCGTTCGTCGCCCTCCAGATCCATTCAGGATCGAGTAGACCTGATACTGTGTCCATTAGTTTGCGCATACACCCCTCTATCGATGTGTTCCCTAGGGTTGTTATCAAGAAACAATTGTCATTCTGTACGCTAGTCTTAGGCCCCTTGCTCATGATATCCCGTTAGTTCACGTACACACCCCTCTATCGATGTGTTCAAAACAGCCTGCTACCACGATACAACTTGGATTTTATTTCGACTCAATCTACAGATTAAATACTGTTTTCCGTTAGCCTGAGCACACACCCCTCTATCGATGTGTTCGGTGTGTCTGTTATCAAACCACAGAAGATATGCGTCTCACCTGTTTGACCCTATCAAGTCACTTTCCATTAAATCGAGTATACACCCCTCTATCGATGTGTGATCTCGTTTTTGAAGGGCTAAAACACCAGATTATCGAGGAATTTGTCCGGAGAGCATGGACGGCTCTACTGACCTAAGTCCCAGTATACTTGTCAGAAGCTACTCGTCCGCGTCGACTGGCCCTTTGTATTGTGAGCGGACCTTTTCCCCTTCCCGCCACTGCCAGTAGTAGTA
>NZ_NHNZ01000115.1:0-1742 GCF_002727095.1 Halorubrum sp. C191
GCTCGACGAGTTCGGAATCCCGGTGAACACGCTCGTCGTCAACCGTGTGATGGAGGGCGTCGGCGACGTGACCGGCGGGAACGGGGCCGGGATCGACCCCGACTGGGTGGTCGAGCCCAACCCCGACACCTGCGAGTTCTGCGCCCGCCGGTGGGAGGTCCAGCAGAGCGCGCTCCGCCAGGCGACGGACCTGTTCCGCGCCCGGGACGTGAAGCGGGTGCCGCTGCTCGCGAACGAGGTCCGGGGTGAGGCCGCGCTGCGGGTCGTCGCGGCCTGTCTGGACTGAGCGGTCCGACTACGGCTCGCGTCCGGCGCTACTCGGTCGCGCTCCCGAAGATCCGGTCCCGGACCAGCTCCGCGACGCCCGCGAGGTGCGCCTGTCCGAACAGCCCGACCAGCACCGCGCCCGCGGTGTTGTACATGAGATCGAGCACGGTGTCGTCGAGCCCGTGCTGCGCGAGCGGCATGTCGATGCCGGTCTCGGTCGCGACGATGTCTAAGCCGAACTCGAACAGCTCCCAGAGCACGCCGAACGCGAGGACGATGAGGACGATGAAGACGAACGCGAACCGCGACGGGATCCGGATCCCGTCGCTGTGGAGGTCGACCGCCCGGAGCGTCGTGTAGCCGACTGCGGCGACCAGGGAGGCCGACAGCGCGTGCGTCATGTGGTCCCACCACTCGACGCGGGCGTAGAACCCGGCCGAGCCGACCGTGTGGAGGAACACGGCCGTCGTGATCCACAGGGCGAGCCACGGGTCGAGCGGGAGGTCGTACCGGCGCTCGAGCGCCGCGGGGACCAGCGTGACGAGGAGCGCAATGACCCCGTTGCTTACTGCCTTCTGCTCGCCCGCGAGGAAGCCGTACGCGACGATGCCGACGAGCAGGACCTGCATCGCGCCCGTGAGTCGACGCTGCGACGCGAGCGACAGCCGAGGGAGCAGCGTCATCGCCGCACCACCCGGCGGATGACGCGACGGAGGAGGCGTCCCCGGCGGCGGAAGTAGCCGTCGAAGAGGAGTCCGGCCGCGATCCCGGCCAGCGTGACGTACATGTACTCGGTCATCAGCGCGTCGTTCGTCGTCAGGTACGCGGTGCCGACGCGCTGGTCGAGGTTCCAGCGCAGCACCGTCCACACCGCCGCCGTCGCCAGCGTCGTCATCACGACGAAGGCGACCGCGAACCAGTGGGTGAGCCGCAGCGACGTGAACATGTGGAGGTCGACGGCGATCACGAGCGCCAGCGCCGCGATGGCGACGTACGCCGCGAACGTCCCTAACTCGCCGCCGAGGAGCGCGCCCACGAGGACCGGGAGCAGCGCGAGGCCCACCAGCTCGGCCGGGAGCATCGTCCGCCAGTCGCGAGCCGCGACCGTGGGCGCGAGCAAGACGCCGCCGAGTCCGACCGCGATCGCCGCCGACAGCAGGTCGTAGTCGAGCGCGCTCTCGACGAGGACCCCGCCCAGGACGGCGATCATCGCCCACGCGACGAGGGCGTTGAGCCGGCCGTCGCGGATCAGCTGCGTGAGTCTGTCCTCGACGGATCCCAGCGTGCCGGCGAGTTCTTCGCCGGACTCCCCGTCGCCGACGCTCGCGTCGGAGCCGGTCTCGGCGTCGCGGCGTCGGTCTCCGTCCATGTCCGGTACCGAGGCCGGGGAGGATTATAATACTCACGGACATAAATACGTGAACACATCTGGGATTTCGACCCGGTCGAGTGCAGAGAGAGCAGCCTCACGCAGA
>NZ_NHNZ01000014.1:0-636 GCF_002727095.1 Halorubrum sp. C191
CGTGTTGCGCTCATATCGACGTCGACGCCGGATACCGAAGCCGCCGACACGACTGAGGACACTCAATCACCTGACCACGCTGGTCAGCAACACGAATACGACGGCCCGCCTGTCGAGGAAGGTGAACAGCGAGACGTTGAAATCGAGAATCTCGGTGACCAAGGTGACGGGATCGCGAAAGTCGAGCGCGGCTACGTTGTGATCGTTCCCGAAACGAGTGTCGGAGACCGAGTCACCGTCGAGATACAACAGGTGCGTGAGAACGTTGCGTTCGCTGATGTCGTTGATGACACCCTTCGCGAGGAAGTCTAGGACCACAGGTTGGCACGAACGGGTGGTTATTGCAAACTTCTCACACCACTACTCACTTCGCTCTTGTGTAGAGCTGCGGAAAGACGATTTAACATGTTGAACACCCACCGTAGTCCGGCGATTTGAACCCGAGATAGCGTACTCAATTCGGAGCTGGCACAACCAAACGACCTCTTTCCGCGTTTCTACATAAGAGCGGCGTGACGCTCTTGTGTAGAGCTGCGGAAAGACGATTTAACATGTTGAACACCCACCGTAGTCCGGCGATTTGAACCCGAGATAGCGTACTCAATTCGGAGCTGGCACAACCAAACGACCTCTTTC
>NZ_NHNZ01000146.1:0-1085 GCF_002727095.1 Halorubrum sp. C191
GTATTTATGTCCGTGAGTATAATCCGTCCGTTTCGCGTAATGCTGACTCGCTTGAACGCGATCTGCGCCGGTTGCGTCGATTGCCTGAACATCTCCGAGTTCGTATAATTCAACCGATCCGTCAAGGATCGCTCGCCACCGCTTCATCGGAATCGCTTGCTTCCGCGCACAAACGGTTGAGAAGTGAGGAAGCGTCTCAACCGTCAAACCAACCGATTCAACAACTCTCGGCATTTCCCGCAGAACATCCATCAGCTTCCGGTAATCGTGGTCAAGATACTCTTTGAAGCCTTGTACAGCAAGAATCACCCAGTCGGCATACCCTTCTTTTCTGGGTCGGTATGCCGGAGCTGGCTCGCCAGCGACGGCTTTTTTGGAGAGCGATACAACCATCTCTGCGAAGCGGGAAATCTTGGTTTGCACACCCAATCTGTCCCGCTTCACTCCTTAGTAAATTTGGTACTTTGTCGGAGCTACTAGCAAGACGACACTAGTTACACTGAGCGACTTTCTCGTCTAAACAAGGCCCACTCCTATGTACCCACGGAAACCAAAACATCAGTGAAAATACAAATAGGAGGTAAATTAGAGAGGTCGTACGTGTTCAGTCACATTTTACCTCGTCAAGCAGCATCCACTAGTGTTTCAGAACCACTTATGCCACCAACCCAATACCCAATTGCCATTTCACAATTGTGGGAGTATATGACTCTCACTGTTAAGAAGCACTCTGATGACCAATCGGCTTAGGACATTCTACGCTTCATTATCCCTCTTCCTGTGCCGAGTAATTGGGTGTTTAATTACTCAGTCATACCGTATAATCTTGAAAAGCCTCTCATAGGACAACCACGCCGAGTCATTACTTCCAATAATTGGTTCAGTATCTATTTAATCTACAAATTGGAAAGATTGGGCATAGAAAGGTGTCACATCTGTATGATTAAGAATAAAAAAGTGACAGACCCAAGAATACACGATATCGTGGGTGAGATTGATGGCGGTCACGTGTTGGACATTGGCTGTGTTCAGCATGATTCGAGTAAAAGACACGATCCAAACTGGTTACTCAGCTTTGAACGTTG
>NZ_NHNZ01000065.1:0-3251 GCF_002727095.1 Halorubrum sp. C191
CGGCTGTAAATTCACGAAATAAATGTCGTGCCAACTCTTCTATGACACCCTAGAGACATAGTTTGTCAGCCCAGAGTTGAGTACACCTCGAAGACGCCAGAGAGCACTCCCACCCCACTAGTTCCGCTGTTAACGTGAGCGAACATGGAAGGGAGGTATGGATTTGACTCCCACCCCACCGCTTCCGCTGTTAGTGTCCTTCTGGTGGTGAAGTGCGTTCACCCACACACCCCATCGCTTCCGCTGTTAGGACGGAGCAGTAGGCCTAGCGGTGGCTCAATTGAGTGCGCCTCAAAACGTGATACGTGGGAGGCATCTAGGTACGAACAGCGGAAGCAGTGGGGATGAATAGTATATAAATAAGTGGCTACAACGGAAACAACAGAAGTGGTGGTTTTATTTCATCATAGGGAGGCCAACCAGTATGGACGACTTCTCGTTCACGCCAAACGATGCTATCTTCGAGAATCGGGAGGCACTTCTCGAAGAGTGGACGCCGGACAGCCTCGTCGGCCGCGACAAGGAACTCACCCGCTACCACGCCGCCCTCCAGCCGGTGATCAATAACGAGACCCCCTCGAACGTGTTTCTCTACGGGAAAAGTGGCGTTGGCAAGACTGCGGCCACGCGCTATCTGCTCCGCACGCTTGAGCGGGACGCAACCGACGTGCCAGAACTGGAACTCACGACAATTGAGGTCAACTGCGATGGGCTGAACACGTCCTACCAAGTCGCCGTTAAGCTGGTCAACGAACTCCGTGAACCGGGCCGGCAGATATCTAATACAGGATACCCGCAGGCGAGTGTGTACGAGTTCCTCTTTGACGAACTCGACGCCTATGGAGGGACAGTACTCATCGTCCTCGACGAAGTCGATCACATCGGCGACGATTCCCTCCTGTACAAGCTCTCGCGTGCGCGCTCGAACGGCGACATTAGCGAGGCGAAGCTCGGCGTCATTGGGATCTCGAACGACTTGGACTTCCGGACGCAACTCTCTTCGAAGGTCCAGTCGTCACTGTGTGAAAAGGAGGTGTCCTTCAGCGCATACGATGCCGACGAGCTCCGACTCGTCCTCGAACAGCGTGAACGGGTCGCTTTCCAAGATACCGTTCTCGAAGACGGGGTGATCGCGATGTGCGCTGCGTATGGAGCGAAAGACTCCGGTGACGCACGGAAGGCTTTGGATCTCCTCTTAGAGGCCGGCGATGTCGCCCGTGAGAGTGGGTCCGACATCGTGACCGAGTCGCACGTCCAGGAAGCTCGTGAGCGCGTTCAGACGGACCAGGTGGTCGAGGGGATACAGAACTACTCGCAGCATGGAAAGCTCGTGTTGTACGCACTCACACGGCTTCACGAACGGGGTGACACGCCGGTTCGGACGCGCGAAGTCGTCGAGACGTACCGGTCCGTGGCTCGCTCAGAAGGAGTGAGTCCGGTCTCCGAGCGGTCAGTGCGTGACTATCTGGGCGAGTTGGCACAGTTGGGAATCACAGGCGTGACAGAGCACAACCGGGGGAAGGACGGGGGCAAGTACAACGAGCATCAACTCGAACAGTCCGTATCGGCGGTTCGGAGTGGGTTGTCGACGCTGTTGGAGTCGGCCTGAGTGAGGATTCGCTTGTGGTACTGAGATGGTGGCGTCCACCCCGTACTAACAGCGGAACCGGTGGGGTGGGTGTGTCGAGTCGCGTCGCGATCGAAGGTTCGTGGGTGGATAGTTCACCGTTCTCCCCTCTCTTCCCACTCCGGACGGGGTGTCGGGGACGGGAGTTCGTCAACCGCCGTTCGGAGTTCGTCCTCTGTCGTCCACGGGAAGCACCGTTCGTGGAGTTCGAATTTGCGGAACTTGTTGAGATGGACCCAACTGTACGTTGCCAGCCCTTTGTCCTCATCTGCCCGGTTGTCGATCACATCCCACACCTCCTGTTCGTCGATGTCGAGGCCGCTCTCTTGGGCGCGATCAACGAGCGACTCAACGTTTGCTTGGACTTCATCCGCCGCCAAATCGTCTGTGAACGCTATCTCGAGGGCGGCTTGAACGACGTGCTGTTTCGAGTCAAGATTCTCGTCAGTCACCCACGCGTAATCACGTGGGAACACGTGCGACTTGTCGAAATACGGTGGGTCATCGATCTCGCCCAATTCAGGCGCCTCCCCACCACTCTCCTTCTCGAAGACACCGACGATGTAGTCGCTGTACGTCGCGAGCAACGAAAACATGATATCGAACGTACTGAGTCGGTCAGTCGGGAGTTCGAGGAGATCACCCATGATGAACGGATAGGCACCGAGCTGCTTCGTGAGTTCGTTCTGGACGGCGCGAAGCCGGCGGATATAGGGGTCGCGATAGCTCCCCAAAATGAAATACGATGTCCGCTGACTCCAGAGATACGGCAATTCACGCTGGGTGAACCGCCAGATTTCCCGTTTCTCTGCAGGCTCAAGTTCGATACCCCCGACGGCCTCGTGAACGACAGTCATAATTTCCCCAGCGTCCGGTGGCGGGCTTGGGTCGGTCATTAGCTGCCAATTCAAATTACATCACCTTGTCTCTTCTGAGTTACATTGGTTTTTTCTGAATTAACCAACTTGGATGAGCCTAACTGTTATGTCGCCCTCCCTCGTACCAGCACATATGAGCGAAACCGACACTGGTGCGGCCGATGCAGGGCCGTTCGCAGAACAGCAGCGGCTGTTCACGCTGTTGTCCCAGGATACGCGCCATCTCATCATCCAGGAGCTGCTGGGCCATCCCGCCCATCTGATGTCGCTCGCCGAACTCGAGTATATGACCGGAAAGAGTCAGGCGGCCATCAAAGACCAGTTGGAGACGTTGATCGACGCCGGGCTCCTCGCACGCTACACGTACGACCCAAGCGAGGGGACACGTGATCTCCCCTCCCAGTTCTACGGATTCACAGAGCGGGGGGTCGAGGTCCTCCACGACTACAAGTATCTCCGTGGGCTTCCGGTCGCACGTGCCCTCTACGAAAACACGCGCAAGACCGAGAAAATCGAGCGCCACGAATCGGCCCCTCGCCCGGAGCTTCCCGACGCTGTTGCGGACGCACTCGAGTTCGACGAGCCCGATCTCGACGCCGTCGATGGTGGCACAAACCGATAGTTCGTCGTTAAACAGCACCGTTCTCGACGCTGCAGAGAAGATATGGCGACTTCGTACCTTGTTGACATCCTCCATCCCCTGAAGGGCTGTCTCTTACCCATAAGTCAATACTGTCGAGAAAAAT
>NZ_NHNZ01000062.1:0-3636 GCF_002727095.1 Halorubrum sp. C191
TTTCTACATAAGAGCGAGATTGTTTAACGCTGGATGTGTGTAATAGTATCCCGAATCAGACTGCTCCGGCAATAAATTGGGGCCGATATAATATGGACTAGTTGGTTCAGAGGTACGCAAAGAACCCATAATCGAATACTGTATTTTTGCCATCTTTATCAGTTCATCTTTCTCCTCTAAAGAAGTAATCCAAGGAATTCGGCCGACGTCACCTTGATTCCACTGACGTTCAGGAGTGAGAGAAAGGAACAAACAGTGGTACAGATCACTGTTTAAAACGGACATAAGTCTCCAGGGGGAGTGTTCTGTATCGGGGATTACCATTGACCCAGCAACGTCAAACACATATCCGTTAGGTAGATAGCCAAATCTTCTTCCTGTATCTTTGATATATGTCCAACTAATCCCTTCCTTTTCATATAATTGACTATTTTGGAACCGTGCTCGTCCTGTGGCACGGATCTCTCTCGCATCGTTACTGAAATTCACAGTGTGGATCGCTGGTGGAACAATCCACGCATCAGATCCGCCTTTGGCATAAGGTCGGAAATCTTCCGACGTAGACTCCCAGTGCTTTCTCAAAAAACGAGCATTGTTCCCTGTCGCTAGCCCTTGAGCGACCGTGGATATGCTTTCCCCCTCAATATTCGCAACATCTGCGTCTATTTTTTGTTGTGTATCATGTAGCTGCCTAACTTCTGATGGAATAGAATAATTAAGAGGTGTTTCTGGTATCTTTGAAAATTCATCTAATGAAATATTGAATTGGCGTTCAATCTCGTCTTTATTAGATTGACAGATGATATCCGTAAATATATCTTCTTTCTTCCCCTTTTCGATGTCATATAACCGAATAAACGCGCCCATATTGTTTGATTCAATACCTGATCTGACGACGGTTCCAGCTGTGCGTACCGTGGCGTTGTCAAGAATACCTAAGCCGAATTCCGCAAGGAAATCAAATAGACCTTGACTACCAACGAAATCCTGACGGAACTGCTTAAACGATTTCTTGAACATAAAGGAACGCGGGATCAACATACCGATACGCCCGCCTTTCCGAACGATCTCCTCACATACTTCAAAAAATGTGATATAATATTCCGGACTGTATTGATAATTCTGCTCAACATATTCCGTAATCTGATCAGGCATCCGCTTTCGCGACCCATACGGCGGATTCATAAGCGCCACATCATAATCCTGTGCCAGAATATCCAACAAGCGAACGAAGCTTCGCAGGTCCTGCGCTAAGAACGAATCCGTCTCCTGATGATCTTCGACTGCTTCTCGCAGACTATGGAGTACCTGCCCGAGCGTATGGCTCTCTCGGGGGTCGTCACCGAGGGTCAATTGAGTGCCGCCGATGTCAGCATCGTCCTCGAATAGGTCACTGAGTGTCCCACGCACGTCCAACAAACTTCCGAGCCCATGGACTTCCTCAAAGGCGTCGAGGATGCGCCGCAGCGCGTTCTCGATTTCTTCATCATCGCCAGCAATTTCCTCGAATACCGCTTCAACTCCGTCGATCTCAGCGACTGTCGCATCAGCACAGACGATACCCACTTCCGGCATGTCGAAACCATCGGCACCCTCGGTCTCGGCCCGAGTCCGGCCTTTCAGGTAGAGGTTGAATGCCGCAAGCTGGCAGGCGCGCATATCAAGGTCTACACCGTAGAGGTTGTGCCGGAGGATCTTTCGAGGGATGTCCTCGTCAGGCAGGTCGGTCTCGGCGCGCCAGATGCGCTCCAGCACGTCGAAGGCGTACAGCAGAAAGTGGCCACTTCCACAAGCGGGGTCGATGACTCGAAGCTCTTCAGGGTGCTCGAAGTCGGTAGGCTCACCCTTTTCTTCCGAAGGAACTAGATAAGTACAGAAGTTAGCAATATTCGGGGACTCGTCGGGTGAGAGGGGTCGGTTCTTGCGTTTGTCGGGCGAGAACTCCTCCTGCGCTTTGACGACATCCTGTAACTCGCCGGTGTGTTCGAGGTAGAGCTTTCCGAGGGAGTTGTCGGTGAGCATTCGGACGACCCAGTGGGGCGTGTAGAACTGATTTGCCGGTGGAACGTCTGCGGGTTCGAGTCCCTCGCTATCACCCTTGCGACGCAGATCATCGAGCAGCTTGACGTTGTAGTATTCGTAGACCCACCCGAGCACGTCGTCAGCCCGCCATACCTCGTCGGGAACCGAATCTAGCTTCTCGCAGAGTTCTTCGAACGTGTCGTCGTCGGGGTCGAGCAGACTGTAGGCCGACGATCGGTCGAAGAGGATCTCGATCTCCTTGGCGAGATCGTCGCAGGCGTTGTGGTAGGCCTGGAGGATGGCTTCGTCTTCCAGCAGGAACTCATCGTGGACGAGAATCTCGGCTGCCGGAGTCAGCCCGTTGTCCTTGAATACGGTGACCTCCTCGTCAATGAAATCCCGCACTTCCATACAACGCAGCGCAGCTAATCGATTGACGATGGTGTAGCCCACGCCCGTAACATACTGATCGAAGGCCTCAGTCCAGGTTTCGCCGTCGACGGCTTCGAGTTCAATCGCTTCGACGAGCTGCTGGGTGTCTTCGTGTAGCGAGTCGATGTCCTCGGGCTCGTCGTTGAGGCCTTTCTGCGTGAGCTGGAACTCAACGTTGTCCTCGACGCGTTCGCGCATCTCAGTGACGACATCTTCGAGATGTTCACGCTCTTCCTTATCCAGTTGGGCCTTCCGTTGAGAGAGAGAATCGCTTACCATGGGAAGTGATCTGTATGCTATGTCGGAATCACACGACAAACATTAATGTTGCCGAAAGGTGGTCTCGGGACATCTGTCCTCTCAATACCTTGGGATAGAAGGGTCGCAAATTGATGACTTCCCCGTAGCAGTTATAAAGCTCATCGGCTAATAACTGTCCATCAGAGATGAACTGTCGGTGGTGGCGACCTCTATGAGCAGCTGGTTAGACCGTTGCCTTTGTACTCGCTCTAATCCATTAGTAAATGGGTTGATATGAACTCAGGTAGTAGAGAATCGGAGGGGTCTGATGGCAGCTATAGTATTTCTGAAATTGATACAGTCTTTACTGAGGAGGATTTATCTGAGGAGGGGTTTGTTCTGAGTAATTTAGTCGGGTCACTCCGACTCAACCGCCAACTTGATTTAGAGGCTCTTACTTCTGATTTAGAAAATACAGAATATCACCCAGAAACATATCCATCGATGATCTACCGCCCATTTGGGTCCGAAAGCAGTGTTAGTGTTCTCACCCCATCATCAGGGAAATTAGCCATCGTAGGAGCAAAAAGCAAACAAGAGCTTAGAGAAGGAACAGAAAAATTCCTAAAATCTCTCATAAACTTGGGAATTGAGGTAGAAACATCGACTGACAACATCCTCATTCAAAATATTGTGGCAAATTACGACCTGAATGTCGAACTCGATTTATCCATTGTAGCACTAAGTCTTGATTTGGAAAATGTCGAGTACGAACCGGAACAGTTTCCTGGGCTGATTTATCGGAGTATAAATGGTTCTACTGTATTGGTGTTCGGAAGTGGAAAGAGCGTAATTACGGGCGCCAATACATATGAGGACATTATCAATTCACGAGATGAGGTTAAAGAAAAGTTGCGGGAGATCGGAGTGACCCGACTAAAT
>NZ_NHNZ01000126.1:0-2331 GCF_002727095.1 Halorubrum sp. C191
AGAGACAGCGCTTCAGCGCGGGGAGGATGTCAAGCTGGTCGTGGTGACGGCAGCACCCGGTGCCGACGGGGTGGAACAAGGAAGTTGCCACGCCGGCGGGTGAAAACGTACTCCAAAATGCCGTTGTTGACCCGCTGACGGACAGCCGGTGTTTCCGCTGTGATGTCTACGCCGTTCATCGATCGACGGACATCTTCGAAGGCAGAGATGCCTTGTTGTAACGAAGGGAAGTGGAGACTCGCAACCTCTTGATCGGAGCCGATGTCATCTGTTGACTCGAAGTGCCGGCGGAGTAGTCGCACGTTCCCGTCCACGTCTCGATTCGCACGGGCCGCCTTCTGAGCATGCCCAACTCGGGCATATTCACGGGCTTGATCAACGATATCATCTGGGATCTCGTCGATCCCGCTATTATCACCGAGATTCGCACCAACGCCGTCGACGAGGCCTTGCTCTGCGTGGACCGGGCTGAACATCTCCGCCACCCGGTCGTCGTGGTCCTGTTCGAGGTACCAGTCGTCAAGTCGCTGCCGAATGTTCGAAATTGCTTTTGTCGTTCCCCCGGCGAATGGGCCGTCCTCCAGCGTGACGTAATCTTCCGTGGCTTGGTTGCCGACGAAGCCGGCGGTGAACCCCATAAATAGCGGTGAGTCTTCGGGGACCGGTTTCGAGTCGGGGATGCCCGCGACGTCTTGATTCTGTGCTGGAAGGCCCGCTCCAACGAATCCGGTGCGGCGGGAGTCGACGGTGAACGCATCTGTGAGCCGCGCCTCGACGTCGACACCATTCACACGCTCTTTTTCGCCAGTTAGTGCCTCCTCTGCCGCCAACACCGTATCAGCTCGGTCACTCGCAAGGTGGACGACCGCGTCTTGTGTATCGAATGTTGGTGTTTCAAACTCAGACAGTGACTGCGGAGCGGGGAGGTCCACAGCCGCTGGCAGCGACGCTTCGAACCGGCCGAAGTATGCGGGCGAGTAGGCAATTGAGTAGAGCAATCCCTCGTGGCTCCACTCGTACGCGCGATCGATCGTCCCGAGCGCTGTGGCGACGGCCTCGCGCTGGTCGTCCGTTGGTGGGCCCTCACCGTCTACGTTCAGGTATAACAACACTTGATGGGCAGGAAGTAATGAGTTGCCGGCGTCATCACGTCTGATGTAGTCTCGCCACGCGTGCTGGCGAGCAGGCTTCGCATTCGGATCACCAGTGGGAACTGGCCCCGATTCCGTCCGGGCTAGACAGGCCGACAGTGCGCTAGCCCCACCCATCGCGACTACGCGTTTCAAGAACTCACGGCGCGGTCGGTCTCGATCAAAAAAGTCCATATCTACTGATTGTGACCTCGACAGGATGAATGTGCGGCCTTTGGAAAGTTGAGACGCTTACACGCACGAGCGGATGTGATAGGGTTCAGCGATATCGACAACTTCCAGACAGCAGATCAATACAATAAGCGTCTGGGAGGTGAAACTCTTCCCTATCGTGAAGGCCAGTAATCACCGGTTTTTATACCAATTTTCACGAGGAGTATGGTCACCCGCTCGCTCTTCTTACGATCTCATCTCTCTCCCATCTCAGTATTAGTGGTGTACCCAGTGGTTTGTTGATCTGGTTGTCTTTTTCACACACTGATCCTCGTGCTGACTGGTCTACGGATAACTGAGGCGGGTACCTCGGGGTACTTACCGAGGTAGTTTATAAGCGGCAGTAGCGGTACGCGTTCCAACTGTACTGAGCGATCGGTGTTGGGTGTGAAAAGTCTTTTTTAAAACCCTATTGCGGCGGCACTGCGGTGTACGGGGGCACCATGTTGCCGCCGTAATGACAGTCCCTCTGCGATATGTGCTTAATTACTGGACAAGGAGCCCTCCGTCGACAATAATTGGCTGCCCCATCACGTAAGAAGAGTCCTCAGAACAGAGCCAAACGACAGTATCGGCTATCTCTTGGGGCTCACCGAGGCGTCCTGCTGGAATACCTGCAGTGATGCGGTCCATCTCTTCGCTGTTGTCCTCACCCGCTTGTTGGACCATTGGCGTGTCGATGACACCCGGACAGACTGCGTTGAACCGGACACCATCCTCAGCGTAGTCAACTGTTGCCCGCCGAGTGAGCCCAATAACGCCGTGTTTACTGGCCGCGTAGTGTGCGCTCCCGTTCGCACTCACGCCAGCGACTGAGGAAGTGTTGACAATAGCCCCACCACCTCGTTCAATCATCTCTGGAATCTCGGCTTTCAGACATCGCCAAACGCCTTTCAGATTCACGTCGATCATCCGATCCCACTGCGCCTCGTCGTATTCAGCTAGGCGTGTCTCTTATACACATCTC
>NZ_NHNZ01000225.1:0-521 GCF_002727095.1 Halorubrum sp. C191
GAAGAGCGAGAGGAAAAAATGACGGCGTTATCAGCTGTGTTGGCGCCGGGAAATGAGCCCAACGATTAGCAATGCTATGAGGGCAGCTACAACCCCAAATCCAGGCGTTGAGCCGTCCGTATCTTCTCCTTCGTCTGTTTCATCCTCTCCGCTTGCGGAGTCTTCGTCAGCGCTATCACTTTCATCGTCACTTCCCATGCCGTCATCAGCACCCTCGTCACTATCCGTGTCATCTGTCTCGTCACCATCATCTGGGATCTCAACGGTCAGCGTTCCAGTTTGACTATCCGATTCAGTCATAACGGTGTACTCAAGGCTGCCTTCGATTCCCGACGTGTTGATCCCAGTAAATGTAACAGTCGTGCTACCCTGTTGGTCAAGTGTTACTTCTTGAGTGGCGACCGTGTCGTTCCCAACACGGAGTTCAACATCCTGAGTGCTGTCGCTGTAGCGGCTCGTTGTGACTGTCGTGGATACATTGAACCGTTCACCTTGCGTCACAGTGATATTCTGCGGATCAA
>NZ_NHNZ01000131.1:0-3298 GCF_002727095.1 Halorubrum sp. C191
GGTAAGAGACAGGGCTTCAGCCGTGGGAGGATGTCAAGCGCGTCGTGAACCGCCTTGGGGTCAAGCCCCGAGGCTTCCCGTTTCAACGACGCGACTTACAGGAACCGACGAAGACTGTCCTCCATCGGTTTCCACAGCGGTCGCAGTCTCCACGGGCGTCGATTCGGCCTGTCCCAGACCTAACTCTTGAAGGCCGCGAAAAAGAACGTTGTACGACGCATTCGCGTCTCTATCCGCCTCGAACCCGCAACTCGGACAACTGTGTTCCCGCACCCACAACGGTTTGTCCGTCTCGACACCACATTCAGCGCACTCTTTGGTCGTCCCCGCAGGATCTACTTGGACGACGTGCGTACCGTACAGGTCGCCCTTGTACTCCAGCATCTCGATGAATCCGCGCCACGCGGCATCCTGCTTATTCCGAGCGTTCCCACGCTGTTGAAGCATTCCCGAGACGTTCAAGTCTTCCACGAACACGGCGTCATACGTCGTGACGAGCCACGTCGTGAGCTTGTGCTGGAAGTCTTCAACCCTCCGCTTGATTCTGCGCTTAATCTTGGCAACCCCACGGCGCTGTTTCTCCCAGTTGTTGCTCCCGTGTTCTTTCCGGGAGAGATTGCGCTGCTCCCGACGCAGGCGTTCGTACTCGTCGGAGAGGTCAAGCCAGTCCACGCTGTTGCCGTCAGACGTGTAGATGTAGTTCTGGATGCCGAGGTCGAGGCCAACGCAGTCCTCAACATCCACGTCGTCTACAGCGGGTTTCTCGGGGAGCGTGGTGTCTTCGACTTCGAGGCCGAACGTGACGTACCACTCACCCGTCGTCTCTTTCTTCAGCGTCACCTCTTTGATGTCTGCGTTGTCGGGGATGGAACGGTGATATCGAATGGGGATGTCACTGATTTTGGAGAGCCAGATTGTGGCAGTCCGGCCACTCGTGTTTTTGAGTTCGAAGCCAGACTGCGAATACGTCATACTCTGGTACTCGCTTGGGGACTTCCAGTTGAGCCACCCGACCTTGTGCCCGTTCTGCTTCTTCTCGGAGAGGTTCGAGAGGTTGTCGTAGAAGCGTTCGACGGTCTTCTGTAACGCCTTCGAGTGGACTTTGGAGAACACAGGCCACTCGTCCTTCCATTCGGTGAGGCGTTTCTGGTGTTGGTACGCCGAACCGATGTTGTCCTCGTCGGTGTCGAGGACACTGTATTCGTAGCGGGTGTGGTTGTATGCTTGGCGGTGGATGTCGATGTGGCGTTCCACTTCCGCAGTCACACCTGTTCGGTCAGGGTAGGCGCGGAAGCGGTAGTCGTACCACATCGCCGTACCTCGATTATCGCTGTGTTGCTAGTTAATGGCTTGTGTCACGGAGTGTCGGCTTCATCCACGGGGTCAAGCCCCGTGGCATTCGCCTCGACAGCCTGTAAACTTTCAAGTCCACGGCGAACACAGTTCTGATAACTTCTTCCTATGTCTCATACACAAGACCAACCCAGCACGTGGCTCCTTGATATGGATGGAGTGCTGATACATGAGGAGGTTGCTCTCCCGGGGGCGAAAGAGTTCATCGGCCGGCTTCAAGAGCAGGACAAGGAGTTTCTCGTGCTCACGAACAACTCAATGTACACGCGTCGCGATCTGTCTGCCCGTCTTGCGGATGTGGGTATTGATGTTCCAGAGGAGCGGATTTGGACCTCGGCCGTGGCCACGGCACAGTTTTTGTCAAATCAAGTCCCAGATGCGTCCGCCTACGTTATCGGTGAGGCTGGACTGAAGACAGCGCTCCATAAGGTGGGCTACACGCTGACCGATACTGACCCAGATTTTGTCGTTCTCGGGGAGAGCCGCACGTATTCGTTCCAGAATATCACACAGGCCGTCCAACTGATTGATCAGGGCGCGCGGTTTGTCGCAACGAACCCGGACGCTACCGGACCCTCACCTGAGGGCCCACTCCCGGCTACCGGCTCCGTTGCTGCGCTCCTTACGGAAGCCACTGGGCAAGAGCCGTACTTCGTTGGCAAACCCAATCCAGTGATGATCCGGAGTGGCCTCAATCGGATCGGCGCGCACTCCGAATCGACGGCGATGGTAGGGGATCGCATGGACACCGATGTCGTGGCCGGCATCGAGGCTGGCCTGACTACGTACCTCGTACTCACTGGGTCGACTAGTCGTGACGAACTCACAGAGTTCGCGTACCGCCCGGACGATGTTGTCGAATCAGTTGCTGAATTGGTTGAGACTATATAATCTCCTGTATTGACCACAACCGGGCCAGAATATCTCACCTGCTGAGAATTTCAGCAGAGCCAAAAGGTATATTTTCGAAGCATTGCCGGACATCGCCTGTAGCGTCTTGTTTCGAAACTCGCACTAATTTGCGGTTTGCTGCTTTCGCTTCCACGAGACACACCAACGGATCATCGACATTCTTGACGAGAAGCGTTGTTGTTTCGCGGCGTGAAACACTGCTGATGGGTTGATGTTTCGAGGGCTATATGGTTCACGTAGCCGCCGGTCGGAGGCGGCCGACAACAAGTATCCGACTGTTGAGCTCGTCCCATCGCCGTGGCACAGTTGGTGGGATCTCTCATCACCTCCCCCTCCCCCGCTTTGGCGTTCACTGGCCGCCACTCCCCCTGTGTATCGGCCCTCCACCGCCAGCGGCCCTGTCGTATTGTGTGCTTAGACTCAAGGAGATCCCTGCTCCACGATCATTTATGCCTTCCAAGCAGCGCCTGCCGAGCAGTCTTTTGCCCACGACTGAGCGACAACGAACCGCTCTCCTTCACGGTCTTCTCTGGATCGTTACAGTCTCAGCCGTTTCATTCCTTCTAGGAGACGCGCCAGTGGAGGCCATCTCTTACGGTGCCTTCTCCGGCATACTATACGGTATCGTAGTATACGTCTGGCAGCCATACTGACCACCCCAACGTACGGGCCAAACTGTTAAATTGCCACTGCGCGAAGAAGAGAACCTCTCGTCGGCTGAATACTGCTGAATCCAATATCACTTCGGTTTTTAAGATTCAGATATTAGTAATAAATTGCGGTGTCGAGGCACACGACGAGTACTCCGCGCTCTTGTTATCGCTGTCCTCCCACAGCTCAGATTCCAATTCAACCTCTCTGTCCTCGAGTAGATTTCCGGTTCCTAGAGACAACTGTCGAGTGGGTCGACAGTTGAAGCAGTGCCTGCCGAACCCAACCGTGAGCAAGCAGTCTCGACGGAGCATTCATTCGGTCGGTCCATCGTTACGGAAGTGCGAAAAGAGGGCCCCGCCCTGAAGCCCTGTCTCTTACC
>NZ_NHNZ01000108.1:0-706 GCF_002727095.1 Halorubrum sp. C191
AAGAGTTTACTCTGTCTTACTGAGATAAGACAGAGTAAGTAATTCCAACGAATATGTGAATTACTAATTCCGTATTGGGTGATATCGGTCGCGAGAGACTATCTGCGTGGTGTGAATACACTTATGTATTATATATCGCTATATAATTTTTCTTCTGTCGAGTTGCGAATCCCTCCCAAGAGGTTCATGGGATCGATCCTAAACGGCCAGATTTCGCCGAGAATTACCCGTCAGAGCGCCGAAGAAATCATCAGAATACGAAGAATACCATTCTACTTATCGATGATCGGCAAAAATACGCGACCACAACGAGTGATGCCTCTCACGAAGGGCGAGCCCGGACCGGATTCTATATGAGTGCGACCAACTCCTTGTCCAGCCATTTGAGGAACCGTCTGAGCGTTATCCGCGGCTTCTTCCTCGTTTCAATCTCCCCGATTCGTTCCTGCGTCAGAAAATCCACCAGTAACCACATGTTGTACACCACACACCCGAATGCGAAGTGGAACCACCGGACCTCGAATTCCTTCGAGGTCGTCCATACAGCTGCATCTTTAATCGACGAGTATGAGTTCTCGATTGCTCCCCGATCGCTGTACTGTTCAATCTGTGTTCTCGCCCACCGACGATCCAGCGCAAGCTCATCGGTCACATCAAGACTCGTGATGAACGGTTGTGGTGACCCATCCTCGTTTATACTCACCGA
>NZ_NHNZ01000039.1:0-1232 GCF_002727095.1 Halorubrum sp. C191
GTGAACTACCCTACCCTACTCGCTCACGGCTGACGCCGCTCGCTCCTTGAGGGTAGGGCTTCCTGCTTCTACGACGCGCTTTGCAGACACCGAATGGGTGTCCGCAGGGAGCGCAGTCTCCACAGGCGTATCTTCGGGCCATCCCAGCCCTAATTCAGCAAAGCCTCTCTGCAAGACGTTCATCGCCGCATTCGCGTCACGGTCACATTCAAACCCACACGAGGGACACGAATGCTCTCTAACCCAGATAGGTTTCGCTGTCTCCACGCCACACGACGCACACTCTTTCGTCGTGCCCCGCGCTTCGACTTGAACCACGTGCGTCCCGTACAGCTCGGCTTTATATTCGAGCAGAGTGATGAACTGTCGCCACGCCGCATCCTGCTTGTTCTGGGCGTTGTACGACTGTTCCAGCATCNNCTTCCTCTTTGCGAGAGAGTTTGCGTTGCTTGCGACGGAGTTGTTCGTACTCGTCTCCGAGATCGAGCCAATCTACAGTTTTCCCGTCCGAGGTGTGGATGTAGTTACGGATACCGAGATCGATTCCAACGCTGTTGTTCGTGTTGAGTGCATCTACGCTGGGTTTCTCGGGTAGATCGGCCTCATCGGTTTCGAGACCGAAAGAGACGAACCACTCACCGGTTGTCTCTTTTTTAATCGTGACTTCTTTGATCTCCGCTGTATCTGGGAGTTCGCGGTGGTAGCGGATCGGGATGTCACCGATTTTGGAGAGCCAGAGTGTCGCGTTGCGGCCACTCGTGTTTTTGAGTTCGAAACCGGACTGCGAATACGTCATACTCTGAAACTCCACTGGCGATTTCCACTTGAGCATCCCGACCTTCTGACCATTCCGTTTCTTCTCAGAGAGATTCGAGAGGTTCTGATAGAACCGCGTGACGGTTCGCTGGAGTGCTTTCGAGTGAACCTCTGTGAACACGGAAAACTCGTCTTTCCAGTCGGTGAGACGGTCGTGATGCTTGTACGCCGACCCAACGTTGTCGGCGTCGTTGTGATTCGTGTACTCGTACCGCGTGAAGTTGTACGCTTGGCGATGAACGTCGATGTGCTGTTCGACAGTCTCCGCCACCTTTTGTGTCGGATAGGCGTGGTAGCGGTGACTGTATTCCATCGCTGTCCCTCAGTTTGGGATATGTTTATTTAATGGTTTGTACTGCGTGCGGCGATTCATCCCCTCCCTACTCGCTCCCGATAGTCGCTCCTTGAGGAAGGGG
>NZ_NHNZ01000056.1:0-550 GCF_002727095.1 Halorubrum sp. C191
AGGTATGGCGGGTCTGGGGGGGGTATGAGTTGGCAGGAGGCGGAACGAGCGTTCACGGACGACGCCATCGCCCGAGAGACGCTCCCCGCGACGTTCGAACGCACCGCGGAGCGGCACGCTGACCGGATCGCACAGCGGTACAAGGGGGGAGTCCACGACCGGTCGCTCGTCGCGTCCGGGGTGGTTCCGGAGGCCCCCGCGGGCGAGTACGCCGACGTGACGTACGCGGAGATGCGGGGGATCGTCCGGAACCTCGCGACCGGGCTGCGCGAGCTGGGCGTCGACGACGACACGCGACTGGCGATGTACTCGCAGACCCGCATGGAGTGGGCTCAGACCGACTTCGCGGCGCTGGCCGCTGGCGCCGTCGTGACGACCGTGTACGCCTCGTCGTCCCCGAGCCAGCTGTGCTACCTGCTGGAGGACCCCGAGGCGACGGTGGTCGTGGCCGAGAACCGCGAGATGCTCCGCGAGGTCCTCGCGGTGCGCGGCGACCTCGAACACGACCTCGACGCGATCGTGACCCTCGACGAGGTCGACACCGACGACC
>NZ_NHNZ01000227.1:0-2814 GCF_002727095.1 Halorubrum sp. C191
TAACTAAAGACGAATGAGTGTTCACTTAAGATGGACCAAAATCGAAACACAGCAAGTCATCAACAATGTGCTACGCAGGAGCGTAGTGACTATCTCAGCTACTCACCGCCGTCACTTCTTGACCGGCTGATCGAAGGTGCCCAGAAGATCCACAAAGGACGGCTGATTACAAGCGACACTAACCCCCGCTACACAACCCAAGTGTGGGGCTTGACTGAAGACGGATGTAGGATTTCAATCACATACACCAGTAGCCTCAATTTGAACTGTAGCACCGTTCGGCAACTGCTTGACGCCAACGAAGGTCCGTGACGGTCGTTGACCCTCAAAGAATTCGTCATACGCCTGCGTAACTTCCTCTAATTGGCTCATGTCAGTCAGGTATACTGTGGTTCGCATTAGTTCGTGACGACTGACGCCAGCCTCAGCAGCGACAGTGCGAACACGTTCAAGCGCCTTGAGTGTCTGTTTTCGGACACCCTGATCTGATACTGTCTCTTTGCTAGGTACTTGGCCATCAAAACATACCAGTTGTATGCCACGATTTCGAACACTGTACGGAGTAGTTAACGAACTATCTCGTTCTTTTCGGGTTATGTTTTCGGACATGTTAGTCACTTAGCTTCGAATTTCCTGGTGGTTTGTTATTGGCTGCTCTATATTCGAGGAACTCATCGTACTGTTCAACGACAAGTGTTGAGTCCGCCCGCGGCTTCGCAGTACAGGTGAGTACGTAGCCTGCCTCTCGGTCTTCAGTATCGTACCGACGCGCGTTTGGATGGACAACGTCGCCGTCAACCAAACGAGCAGCACAGGTGATACACCAACCTTGTTGACAGTCAGCTGTGAGCCACACACCCGCCGAACGCGCGGCCGCCAGAATCGTCTCGTTCTCACTGACCTCAAGTTCGTGTGTTTCACCGGCTTCGTCCAGCGACGACTCTTCGGGAACAACGATCGTGATGGTCCACGTATCGTCCGACGACTGTGTCATAAATAAGGGGAGAGTGGAGACCGTTGTTACTCGCTCAGGCGGAGTCGTTGAACGGGTTGTTCTTCGTATATGGTGCGTCGCCCGGCTCGCCACGCGCGAAGTGCCCGGCCGGATTAATCTCGTCGTCCCGTTCCTTGCTCAGCAGCTCGATGAACCAGGCCTCGTGGTCCATCTCCTCGTTGAGGATCCGCTGGGCCATGTCGTAGGTTCGCGGATCGGCCCCACGAGTCATATCACAGATCTCGCTCCAAGTACGAATCGCACACCGTTCCGCTTCGAGCAGTACTTCCAGAATGTCTTCGACTTCTAGCTCGGATGTGTCGAACTCACCACTACCATCCATCGGCGTCGGTACCTCGGCGTCGGGACAGGAGGCCCGGTCGGCGAAGTCCCTGATGTCGTTCGGCAGCGACCCCTCGAGTTCGTACACCCGGGGGACGACAAGCTCGAAGTGGGCCCGGTCTTCAAGACGGGCGTCCTCGGTGATCTCCTTGTAGTCCTCCTCCCCGGCGAGGTGCATTCGGAGGTTCGTGTAGTAGTAGTAGGTCGTGAACTCGGCGCCGATCGCGTCGATCAGTTTCTCCCGGAGTTCCTCGGGATCGACGCCTCGTTCGCGGATGACCTCGGCACCGACTCGCTTGCTCGTGTCGCCCGGTTCCACGGAACCGCTGCCGTGTTCTTTCTCGTTTGCCATCGCATCTCTACATACCCCGGTAACAGTAATCAGAATTGTTTTAGCAATAGATGATATTATCTGGCAAAAGAATGAAACAGCACTAAGAACAATTCTTTTGTGTATCTACTATTTAGCAATAGATAAATGAACGGTAAGCCTGAACCCGCGCAAGAGACACGTGAGTTTGAGTTTGTCCTCCAGTTCGAGTCAGGAGCCGATGAGTTGATGGATGTGTTCCGACAGTACGAGAGCCTCTCGTTGTGGTCGTCCGCGATCTTCGTGAATGACAGCTATATGTGGCGGCTCGATTATGCGAAGGGGACGAGCGAAGCGCTGGACGCGTTCGATGAGGTATTTCTTGACAAAACCCGCTGTAACGAGTGCTTCGATGTCGTAGATTGTGATACGGACCGATCATATCGTGTCCTAGATCGTCAAGAGACTAGCCGAACTATCTATACACTTCGTCGTGAAATTAACAGTTGTCATTCACTTCCGCATATTGTACTCGATCATATTCAGACAGGAACTATATTCGAATCCCGCCGGGTCGGTGACGAGTACCGGTGGCGCATTCTCTTCCCTAGTGATTCTCCTATTGGAGACATCTACGATACAATGGAAGCACAGATTCGGGAGGGCGTGTCGGTTTCGGTGTCCCATATCACTACTGGCAGCGACTGGAAGGCGACCGAGCGCCTCGCGACAGACTTCTCGCCAGAACACTGGGAAGTGCTAAAGGCAGCGGTCAAGCACGGATACTATGAACGGCCGAGAGAAGTTTCTGTCTCCGATCTTGCGTCGATACTTGATGAACCTCGTTCTACGGTTCAATATCGACTACGAACCGCAGAGGATCGTATCGTGTCGGAATTTGTCAAGCAAACACTGTGAACGGTGGTAGCTACGAGTGGTAGAGATCACGATTGCTGATACTCACAGACATGAATACATAAAGATATCAGGAACTTCGATGCGGTCGAGTACAGAGAGAGCAGCATCACGGAGATCGTCAAGCGTCTCGAACAGACGGTTCCCAAGTTCTTGATCGAGTTGTCTCCAGCACTCTTCCGCGGGGTTCAGCTCTGGTGAACCCCGCGGAAGGCATCCGTCTTTAGTTAAGCCTCACACTCGGTTGTGTAGC
>NZ_NHNZ01000135.1:0-2522 GCF_002727095.1 Halorubrum sp. C191
ACTGATTTATACGCCTAATGGTGGGCCAATTCGGCTCTGCTGAAATATTCAGCGAGTGATATATTTTGACCCAGTCGCGGTCAGTACAGGCAATTCACGGGTCGCACAGCAGAGGATATCAATGGAGTGATTTGTTCTCCAAGACCAGTAGATATATTTTTGAATGTTAAAAGTTGAGAGTATGGACTTCGAAAGAACAGCAGATCTCGTTATGACTGTTCTTCCGCTCCCTGTTGCGCTCTGGATGGGACTTACTGGGAACCTAGTCAGCGTGCTTGGGCTTCTCTCGTTCAGTACGATTGCCCTCTTACGCCGTCGCTCCACAAGAGTCCGACAGTGGACGAATCAGCATCAGTGGTTGTTTTTGACAATTCTAACACCGATCGCAGTGGCCACGACGTTAGACGCGATGCGTTGAAGCGATCAGTACGCAGCTCTCATCGACCATTTGTTTCATATAATATTATGTCTGAAGAATATGATTTCAACAGAGCCGCCAATTTGTAAATGGCTCTTGCCCAACCTGGCGAAATAACTATTCGATATGTGATATAGGCTGCTACTGACTGCTGAATATAGAGCGTGAAGTCAGCACCCACCTAGCGTCAACCTCACACTGAGACGTCCGCGTCGGTCGACTATCAACTGTACATATTTTCGGGCAAGTTTGTCTGAGGATGGGGCCAAGCTTGTTACAAGAGAGCCCGGGGTGCGCTGATCGGGCCAACCACTCTCTATGCGTGCCTGTTAAATAGTAGTCTCTGACTCACCAGTTGAAGATGCGTCAAAGATGGTAATTGTGACGGTGGTGCCGTTTGACGTGTCGAAAGAGACGGTACCGTCAAGAGTGCGGACGGCCCAGGTAAGTTGCCACAATCCCAGACCCGTGCCGTGTTGTAGTGCTGTCTCAGTGCTGGTTTCGAGCGCAGATAGTTCCGACTCGGGAATTCCCGGGCCATCATCGGTGACCTGGATTTCGCATCCGTCAGGCGTCTGCCGGAGAGACGTTGTCACGTTCGTAGCGTGTGTGACCGCATTGTCGACGGCGCTTTCTATAGCCGCTTCGAGGGCGGCACCGTCTGTCGAGATTATCAACGAGTCGGGTGCTTCGACAGCGACCAAGGAGTCGTAGGCGGCCACAGTGCCGCGGAGCAGCTCGGCGACATCGACGGCGACGTTTTCGTGCGTCTCTGAGAGAAGTCGGTCGATCGTCCGCGCGCGGTTACTCATGTGTGTGATGCGATCGGTCGCCTCAGTTGCGGCGTCCGCGTGGTCGTTATCGATGGCCTCGAGATGAGCGTTGACGACATCGATTTGATTACGTAGGTTGTGCCGCAGAACCCTGTTAAGCACCGCGAGTCGTTCTTTGCGAAGTTCTCGTTCGGTCACTTCTCGGAGGCTGATCACGGTACCCAACTGCTGGTCATGCTGGTCGAGTACCGTCGACACCTGCGGGTCAAACTTCGCTGACGTACCCTCAACATTGAGTTCGAGCGTCTCGGTTGCTCGCAGCCCGTCCACACTCGTTCCGACGGTATCTTCGACGGTAACGGTGCCGGTAGACGGGTCGGAGTCCCCCGACGCAGTGCGCGCACTCTCGTTTGCTCGCACCACGCGGTGCTCGTCATCCGCTATTAGCACCAAGTCGTCTGTCTCGTCTACGACATCCCGTTCGCCGACGACGCCGACGGCAGGGGATTTTTTGAACGCGTCGAACCGAAACACCGCGAGTCCAAGCCCACCCACCGCGCCGAGAGAGCCAAGCACATAGGCGGCCCCTCCCGCTGCTTGACCGAGTTGAGCAATATACGGAATATTGCTCCAGAACAGCCACATCGCCGCTGGTGCCACAGCAAAGGCAATTCCTTGCCATGCTGTTAGGTGGTCATACCGACGTGTCGCTCGCACCACCAGCACGATCCCGGCTACAGCCAGCGTCACTGCGTAATAACGGGTAGTAATTCCAAGGAGTCCGAGAACCTGCGTTGGCACTAGTGATACTCCGGTTAGTAGACCCTGTAGAGTAAGCACCAAAAGCGGAAACGCAATCAGCGCACCCGTCTTGAGCGAAAGCGAGACGAACCGTCCCGTGTACCGAAGTGCAAACATAGCCCACAAAGCGGCGGGGAGGATCCAGACAACTGCCAGCCACCGCCCGACCGCACCCCCAAAGTCGGTCACTGAGATAAGATCGGTGAGGATGCCGACACTGACGAGTCCGAGACCGACCCCGATCAGCGCAGTGTATCCTGTGAACCACGCAGCCCCTGGTTCGTTGTAACGGTGAGCGACCGTCGCACTGATAGCCGAGATACCCACTGCGTTCCCGATAGATATTGCTGCGGCGATTCCAACGATCATGAGGCATCATACATTCTCGCCTGCTATTGACATCCTCCTCCGCGTATGATGCCTCATGATCGTTGGAATCGCCGCAGCAATATCTATCGGGAACGCAGTGGGTATCTCGGCTATCAGTGCGACGGTCGCTCACCGTTACAACGAACAAGGGGCTGCGTGGT
>NZ_NHNZ01000058.1:0-4530 GCF_002727095.1 Halorubrum sp. C191
ATGCGACGCGACGGTGGGGGCGGAGGCGACGGCGACAACGGGACGCCGACACTACGGGGGCGGCGAAGCGATGGGGACAGCGAAGACAACGACGACGGCGACGAAGACCGAACAGCGAGAGCGACGCGACGGAGGGGCGGGGGCGACGGCGACAACGGGACGCAATCCGAAACCACCGCAGCGAGGAACAGCTATCACCGACCGCTCGGCAGGGGACAGGGATCAGCAGGGGGCGAGAGAGATGAGAAAGGGAGGAGGAGATGGAAGGTGGAGCGAAAACTCGATCCTCCCGGATTGCCGTAGGCAGATCGTTCAGGACGGAGCTGACGTGGATGATCAGGGCAGGGCCAGATGGCGACTCGGGGGCGGGGAGTAGCCGGGGTCGGCAGATACTGACTTGATTGGGGGATAGCCGAGGCGGCTGACGAAAATCACTTACTACCCGGAGAGGGAGTGACACCATATGGGAGAACGAATTGGAGCGATGGTAGATGACGATCTGAACAGCATTCTCGAAGCGATGGCCGCCCACCATGACATCCCGAAGAGTAGAGTGATCGAACTGCTCCTCCGGGAGGGGGTCCAAGCACGCGAGATGCGATACCGGTTCGAACAACTGGACGCGAAACTCGATCATCTTCTTGAGAACCTCGGCACAAGCACTACCGTCGCGAACACAGTCGAAGATCGATTCGAGACTATCAGCGAACGGCCGATGCCCGCCGGCGTCTCTGGTGTGGAGTTAGCCGACAGCCCACTACCGTACTTTCAGAGCGCAGGGAGCTATCCAGATCGATCGGACGAAGAAGAAACTGTCAGGGATCAAGTCCGCGACGAACGGGAAGCAGTTGAGGAGGCAACGAGAGGAGACAACTGATTGGCGGGGGAGGGGTGAGACAGCACGATCCGAACAGCGACCAGCATCGAAGCCGACCGACGAACGAACTAGAAACAAGACCGGACCAGCGGCAACAGCGACCCTAGGGGACACCTGTTACGACGCGAGACCCAATGATGAGCAGCGGCGGCAGGCGGCGACAACAGCACCTACGGGTTACCGTCCCGATGCGAGACTGGGGAGTGGGGTGGTATGTTGACGACATCGAGTGTTACGAGGATGGTTCGAGAGTGGAGGTGGGGGAGACGACGGCGGCGGGACACCACGACTGTGGGAGCGACGACGCAACAGCATCACCACCAACATCAACGGACTGGTGGCAAAGAGAGTTGATCTCAGTTCTTGCTACCATAGATATCGTTGATTGTATATTCATCGTCTATGAGAAGTGTATTTTTAGCTACCGGTGGGAGTGGAGTGTGATTTAACAGGAAATTAAGACTACAGACAGATTCGACCGATACAACCACTCAAAGACGCAAATACAGTGGACGAGATTTGTGACACGAATATAAAAGTCACACTCGCTCGTCTAGCGGAATAGCACGATCCGAGAGAACTCCCCCGGCGCTAGGACGCCGGAGGAATCGTGCTGCCAACCCAATGACAGCAATCCAAAACACCAGGGTCAGGAGTCATAACTCTGTCTCTCAGAACACTACGCTCAAAACTGACCTAGTGACAGACACCCTCGTACAACTCGCACACCAGCGTGACAAAGCGCACAGCAGCGCCCACATCCAAACCATAGGTAATCAACCTCCCAAGCCGACCAGAGAGTCCCAGCCGTGGCGACAGGACACCCCGCATGAACCCCTCACTAATTACAGCTTGTCGAAGAGACGCCAGCCACATCGACGGACGATCCCATCTACGGAGGCGAGCTAAATGACAGACACGCCCGACGAGACGGCCTCACTCGCGGTTCCAATGGAACCAGATGTCGCGTTCGATGCGATTGGAAATAGTCGCCGACGCCGCGTCGTATTGTCACTGTCACGCGCTTCCAAAGCAGTCCCCACTAACGAACTTGCGGTCGAAATCGCGGCCATCGAAAACGCGATTGATCCCAGCAAGGTCGGCAGCGACGAACGTACGTCGGTCTATATCGCGCTGACCCAACAGCATCTCGAGACCCTCGATGAAGTCGGTGTAGTCGACTACGATGACCGATCCAAGACCGTAACCGCGACAGACGCAACTGAACCACTCGCCGAATACATCCGCCGGCTCCAGACAGCCTGCTACAAACCAGACCGCGAGGAAAGCGCATGACTGAGACACAAGCCCGTGCCCTCGCGACACTTCGAGACATCGACGCCCGCTTCCATCGCCTGTTCGAGGCGGTCGATACCGCCGACGGAACAGCAGCCACACCGTCCGCAGACCCTCTCGTCACACTCCGGCGAGCACGGTCGCAGATCGATGCTGCGCTGTTCGAACACCAGCGTCGAACAGATGACGGTACACTCCCTGACGGTGGGTCATGTGTCCTCCAGTGGGACCCACCTCATACTCCACCACGACGACTTACCCTCGGCCCAGACAGCGACGGTGACAGTTGGACCCGCCGTGAACTCGAGTGGACAGGTGAACGCTGGCGTATCTGTGGTCGCGACAGTGTCACCGACGTCGCGATCAGCGCACCAGCGGAACCACGATATCCGGATCCCATCGACCCGCC
Source organism: Halorubrum sp. C191 (assembly GCF_002727095.1). Lineage (NCBI taxonomy): Archaea > Methanobacteriati > Methanobacteriota > Halobacteria > Halobacteriales > Haloferacaceae > Halorubrum > Halorubrum sp. C191. The sequence continues at coordinate 2,583 of NZ_NHNZ01000058.1, forward strand.
GACGATCGAGACACAGCTTAACTGGATTCGCGGTACGTGGACTCATCCGGATCCAGACGTCCTCGTCTTCGATGCGACGGCGACAACTGAACAAGGTGTGCTTGGGGCCGTCGACGACGAATTGCGGTACCGAGAAGCCGGCAGCCCTCAGTGGGTCACCGTCACTGACGAAGCGGAACTCTACCACCACCTCCAGCAACAGGGCCAGCCGAGCATCAAGGCGCTCTCAGAGACCACATTGACACGCCACCACTTCACCCCCAGCCCACTCACCCGATGAGCGCAAACGAATCCCACCTCCCAGACGGGTACGCAAATCGTCTGTGTTCGCTTACGGAGACACTCACATCACTCCGTGAAACGATCGAAGGCGACCATACGCTCACAACTGACCAGCGGATGTTCGCCCGCCGCCTCCTGTATCTAACCAACCAGCCCATCAAAGAGGCCGAACGGATTCTTCCTGACCCAGATTGTGACGATGACTCGACCGACGACAATACACTCGATTCTGCCAACGATTACGCGACTACACTCACTCGCGTGGAAGAACAGTTATGCTGGCTGATCCGCTCACTACAGGCTGCGTTGGCAGACGCCAACTACGACGAGGCACCCGCTGAGAAGTTCACAACAGCGCTTGAGTACGCTACAGCGCTACGCGACATCATCCCCGCGGTGCCAACAGAAAGCCCAGTCCTGGCCGCTCAAGCGGATATCGCTATTGCCGAAATCGACCCACACGTTGGGGGTCGTGGTGACAGTGATGGGCGGTGGCTCGAGTATCAACTCGATCGGGCACTCAACCGCTGGGGATACGGGGCGGCAAGACGACAGCACATCTTCAGTCTCGAGGTGGATATTGTCGCTCGCCGACGAACGAAACAGCAGGAACCCAGCGATTGGATCGTCGCTCAGTGTAAAGACTGGACGACAGACCCAATCACGCCGCGTATCCTCTTTCGGCTCTGTACGGTAGCGTTTGCCTGTCGTGCGATGCCAGTACTCTGTCACACAACCGAGCTCACTCCGCGAGCCGAAAAACTAGCACGCGAACTCGAAGTACGGGTACTCACACTCAAGGATTTAGAGCGTGCAGAACTCCCTGCCCCGCATGTAGCGAAGCCGACTACGGCACTTAATGAGTGGGGGCCGCAGTATCGGGCTCGAGAGGATCGCGGTTCGTTCCCACTAATGTTTCGTGGGGAGCCAGGGAAACGCTTCAGCTACGTCCCAGGCTTCACCCCGGTGGGTAAAGACGCTGACTACGAGCCGATCGAAAGCGACCAAGATGACGATGGTACCCATCCTGCTGCTGGTCATTGACCCTAGTGAGATATTGTGTTAAGTAGCTAAACAGCCGGATTTGGGCCTCTGTTCTCAGAGTTTTTTTTGCGAGGATCTCAATTGTTGGTTTCACCGGCATTCACACCAGATCAGGAACTCTAGCTGATTCCGACTTCTACTGACGTACAGAGAGTAGTGACACACTACGCTTCTCATTTCGTGTGGAACAACGGCTCTGTAAAAACTGTAATATCATCTTTTGATAGGTTGTAATAAAAATGCCAGTTCCCGTTGAAGAACTCACGGCTGATGAACTGCTCCCGGTTACGCCAGAATCAAACCTGTACAAGGCCCTTAGCTTCACTGTTACACACTACGAGTACGGATTCACACCAGATAAAATTGTAGCCCGAACAGACCTCAACAAGACAACTGCGTCAAACGCGATGGCTCGACTCTTTGGAACCGGCCTCATCAACCGAGCAGATGATGTGTATTGAACCACGTCGAGTCGATGAGTCAAAACTTCAGCTTGAGTCGCTTGATTCGGCTGTCCGCCTGTTTGAGGTGACACCCAACGACGATAGCTACGCCGAAGAGAGCTGGGAACAAGAAGTTCCGAGTATCGATCCAGATGAGTGAATACTCAGCTTTGAACGTT
>NZ_NHNZ01000180.1:0-708 GCF_002727095.1 Halorubrum sp. C191
GGCGTCCCACTCGTAGGCGGCCTTCTTCAGCCCCTTCATCACCATCGCCACGTCGCTCCAGTCGGTGTCGTCGGAGACCATCGAGACGAGGTCGGTGACGGAGTCGATACAGACGAGGCTCCCCCGGCCGTGTTCCGAGAGGTAGTCGCCGAACGCGGTGAGGACGTCCTCGTACTCGCCGCGGTCGCCGAGCTCCGTGATCGACGCCGTCTCCGTCTCGTACCAGTCGCGCGGCACCGGCGACAGCTGGAAGTACTCCGGCGAGAGGTCGCGGAAGGCGATCTCGTCGACGGCCGTGTCGACGATCTCGTCGGCCATCGTGTACGCCATCTCCCGGGTGATCGCGTCGGTGTCGGCGGTGAAGGAGATGTAGTGGACCGAGTCGGGGAGCGCGGCGTCGGCGTCGATGTCGCCGTAGTACAGGTCGAACAGCTCCTCGTCGGTGCGCGCCAAGGCGTTCATCGCGGCGCTCGTGTACGCGAACTCCCGGGCGCCGGCGCCCGCCTCGCCCGCGAGCAGCACGACGCTCCCGGCGGGTGCGCCGCCCCCGAAAATCGAGTCGAGGCGCGCGATCCCGAACGGAACACTGGACATGGCTTACGCCCCGTCGCCGCGGGGCTTAGTGTTACCCCTCCCAGCCCGTCCAACTCACTCGCCCGCGCTCTCGTCGACTCGTGCCCCCTCGTCGGTCGCCCGGACGACCGACGA
>NZ_NHNZ01000226.1:0-2906 GCF_002727095.1 Halorubrum sp. C191
GAACTTTTAGCTATCAGTATCAGACGGCTGAGTACTCATTCTATCTCACCTGTTCTGGTCGGTATTGAGGGCACTTTGACGAGATTCGCGGCGCGTCATTCCATCCTGAACTCATGTATTCTATTCTTTCAGTATCCATACTATTTCTACGCCCGAAGATATGTGGCAGGCAGAACAGATACCGAATATGTCCGTGTCTTAGTAGTAGCCTACAGACATACGTCACTCGAAGAAGCCGCGGATGATCTTCGACTCCGCGGCGCGCAGATGCTGGTGGAGCGTTGACGAGGACACGTCGAACCGGTCGGCGAGATCGGCACCGTTGATACCCCGCGGATCATCATAGTATCCTTCTTGGAGCGCTGTCTCGGCGATCTCTCGCTGTCGGCTCGTCAAGTCTGTATTCCCGGCGGACTCGTCGCGTCTACCGGATGACCCGGACACATGGCGCTTCGAGACGAGCTGACACGAACCGGAGACGGTAGACAGCTCCTCGCGGACCCGACCGATCACTTTCGGGTCCGTGGTCCAGAACTCCAACACGTCAGCGTTCGGGCGGGAACGGACACTGCTCAGTTGTGTGTCTGTCCGCATGAGTACGTCGCGAACCGAGGCTAGCGACCGGTCTGGTGTATCTCTCATCCGCACGGTAATTTCGTGGACGCTGCTATCGGTCGAGGCAATACTGTCGAGTTCGATGCCCGGCGTCGCCGCGACGTAGTCACGAAATGCGGTCTCGGTGTAGCCGTCGACGCGACCGGTTAGGTGAAAGTTTTCCCTACCTGTTAGCGCGACGTGTTCGACGACGATTGTACCGGACGTCGAGAGGCCCGGGAAGAGCGGCGACGGATCCTGACATTCGAAGTCGAAGGCGATCGGTGCGTTCGACGCGCTCGCGGACTCAAGCGTTGACAGCCGCATTCCGGCGGCGTCCGCAACCGCACCAACTGCTTGTCGTTCTGGTTCGGCGAAGCGCTCGGCATCTGTACTGATGAACTCGGCGATCGCGTGGACGGTCCCACAATGGCTCACCGGAACCGCGAGCGATTCCCGGTAGCCGAAATGGAGCAGTCGGTTGAGCCACTCGCCGTGAGCTCCTCCGGTCGCTTGTCCGTCGACGATACGCTGTGGTTCGTTTTGTGAGGCAGCGGTGATCGCGGGGAACGTCTGCCTGGCGCTTTCGTACAGCTTCGCCGGTCCACCTGCCTCGGACACTTCGACCGGGTCAATTCGCTCTGTGACCGGATCATACGTGCCAACGAACGCGTACTCCGCCACACGATCGCCGAAGTCAACAACCGCCTCACGCACTGCCGCCGATGTCTCCGCAGTCACGATCGCTTCAACGGTGTCAACCATCCCCTCCCACAGGTTCTGGTAGCGATCCGCTTGCCGCTGGGTCCTGGCAACATCATTTGAGAGCCCCGCTATCGATGTCTCCTGACGGAGTTGTGTGAGTGCCGCCGAGACCTGCTGGCTCACCGCCCGAATGAACGATTCCAACGTCTCATCCCGTTCGTCAACGACGACGCTCAACAGACTCGTATCACCGAGCTGTGTGACGAGTGCCTGCTTCTCGGCCGCGTCGCCGGCGTCGATAACGGCGTCGGCCGGGAGCCAGCACGTGTCGGACTCGGTGAACGCTCGCCAGAGATCCGTCTCGCCCGGGTGAATTCGCTGTCGGCTACGTGATTCAGAGTTGTCTCCCGCAGTCGCAAGCCGCACCAACTCCCCTTCTGACGTATTGCGGTCGTATATCGCGAGCTCGTCAGCTGTTACCACATCGGCGACCGCCTTGACACACGCGTCGAACGCGTCTTCCGGATCCGTTGATTTGAATACACGGCTGCTCACGGCGTAGAGGTTCGTCAGCCGCCGCTGCCGGTCAAGCGCGTCACGCGCATCGGTGAGATCGGTAATATCGTTGGCGACGCCGAGTACTGCGTCCTCATCGCTGTCGACCGGGGTGAATGGTATTTTCCACGTTTCTAAGACTCGTTCGTTGCCTGCGGCGTCGGTCAGTGTCTCCTCGGTGCGATGGAGCGGCTTGCCGGTCTCAATCACCCGTCTATCGTCGTCGGTGAATGCGTCCACCTCGTCGGACTCGGCCGTGTAGTCAGCATCAGTCGAACCGATCATGTCCGAGACGGTAGTGCCGTACGCGTCAGCGACCGCTTCGTTCGCGAGCAAGAATTCGCCGTCTGTGTTCTTCGCGAATATCAGCTGGGGGACTGTGTTCATGACACGTTCGAGCTGATTGCGTTCGGACTCTATGCGGTCGCGCGCAGTACGTAGTTGACGTCGCTGCGCGACGAGCTCGATTGCCGTCTGGAGGTACTGTGTGACGATCAAAATGAGCTCGCGTTCGTCCTCGGCGAGACTGCCCGTTTCCGGCGACCCGACGAGAAACACGCCATCGTCGTCAATAGGGACAATAAATTCGGTACCGATCGGCGTCTCCCGGTTGTGAACGCCCACCTCGGCGGCGACATTCGGGTAGTATGCCGGCGTCCCAGCATCGAACACCTCCCACGCGAGCGATTCACCACGGCGGAATCGGGGTGCCTCCTCGACAATCGACGCTGCGCTACTGGAGACAGACACCGGGACAAGCACGTCGGTGGTAGTCTCCGCAGTTCCAGCCGGAGCCACCGTATCCGTCCCAGCCGGTTCGTGTGCCCAATACCCAGAGAACGGCCGATCAATAATCTCCGTCACTCCTTTGATCGCAGTATCGATCACGCCCTCGTAATCGTCTGTAGTCATCAGCTCTTCGGCGAGCGAACGTGTCTTCTCAAGGCGACGGAGTCGGCGTTCTTGTTCGGTGAGATCGAGATTAACGCAAGTGATTCCCCCCTCGGGTAGCTGTGCGAGCGACACGCGCTGTGTATACTCAACGTCGAAAG
>NZ_NHNZ01000162.1:0-865 GCF_002727095.1 Halorubrum sp. C191
TTTCAGAATGCGATCGTAACCGGGGACAGGTGGGGCGCCGTCCTGAGCGACAGGCTGGTGGCCGGTAATCTGACGGGTGGTGTCGTCGTCAAGAAACAGTCGCGCTGTCGCCCGGACTACCTGTTCGTCCAGTTCGTTCATACGAATCGTATAATCGAGTGGTCAATTATACGTTTGGCTGGTATTGGACGAGTAAAATTCTGTACGCTGAGTTGGTAGCGTGAAGTTGACGGGTGATTACTGGAACGCGCGGTCAGAAGTATTGTTTTGGGTGGTGTCTTCGGTATCGTCAGAGCCGAACAGCTCTCCGAGCCCTTCGTCATCGGTCCGGTCTTCAGCTTCTTCGCTCGCGCCGGGGTCGGTTTCGTTGTCGGGGTCGCTAGTTATTTGATCGTCATCCTCGGTATCTTCGTCGTCGAGGAGGGCCATCTCGCTAACGCGGGTGAGTTCGGCCCAGAGAGCGAGGGCAATGTCGTCGATGGTGACGCCGTCGTGGGAGTTGTGGAGTTCGCTGAGCAGGGTGACGAGTTGTTGCTGGAGGTCCTGAGTGGTCGCGGAGTCAGCGTGGCTGCCGACGATGGCGTAGCCGACGACCTGCTTGATTTGTTCGCCCTCGCGCTCAACGGTAGCGAGTTGTGCGGTGATATCCCGGTGGACTTGCTGGAGACCATCGTCGAGTAGACGACTGTTGGTCAGCGGAGAATTGCCAGTGTCGTCTGCGGTGGGATCCTCGTCGGCGTCGGTGTCGGTGTGGGCGTGAGGCATGAGCGTATGTTTGGCCTGTCGTGTACAGTGTCTCTCGTTCGACCGGTGATTCAGTTAGTTTCTCAGCTTTGAACGTTAGCGTCGGCTGTTGAGTGAACGA
>NZ_NHNZ01000081.1:0-818 GCF_002727095.1 Halorubrum sp. C191
ATTTGTGGGTAAGAGACAGCGCTAAAACGCGAGGCTTTCTCCTCGATTCTCCGTATCAAGAGCACTATCACTGCCGGGTAGATCTGTGAGCAGAGTACGAACGGGTGTTACCCTCGGAGCCGGACGCTCGTCTCATCCCCGGAGTCTTCGACCTCGACTAATCCGTCATCTGCCAAATCCGAAAGGAGCCCTCGAAGCCACTCGCGTCCGTGTTCGCCATCTGGCGAGTAATCGACGCGAATACGATGTCCGAGGGTATCGAGGCTTATCACGTCGCGCTCGCCGAGGAGCCGGACGATCCGACCGCGGAACTGCCGCCGGCTCCCCTCGAAGCTGGGCTGTTCGGGCACGTCGGGCGCGGTGAAATCGCCAGTCTGGTAGGCGTGGCACCACTCGCGCCACGGGCACCCCGCCTCGTCGCAGCTGGGGCTCTTCCCGCAGGCGACGCCGCCCAGTTCCATGACCGCGTTGTTCCACACCCGCGACTCGCCCGCCGGCATGAGCGCGGACGCGACCCGCTCGAACGCGTCGTCGTCGTCCGAGACGTCGAATGCCCGATAATTGCGGAAATGTATAATAGATCACAGCAGGATTTGTAGAAGAAATGTGATTGCAATCAAAAGCAATCCGGCGGTTCTATCGGTGATCCTTCGAATATCTCTCTCTTTATTGGTTTTGGCATCCTGTCCTTGTCGACACCGTCCGGAGAACCGGATGAATAGTGTATATCATTATAGTAGTCGATAGAACTTTTTACTCAGAGAGATATGTTGCCTGTAATGGATCACCTCAACGAGATCTCCGTCGAAGAACTCCAA
>NZ_NHNZ01000205.1:0-2217 GCF_002727095.1 Halorubrum sp. C191
ACTTTCGACGTTGAGTATAATACCGATATAGATAGATTGTGAGCGGCTAAAACTAGGATTCTGTCGCAGTTTCTACTAACTTTACAGTTCGTCGAGAGACTCCATCCTGCTTTCACGAGGGCTATATAAAAGATGTATTCTTGGAATCTACATTGGCTCAAAAATACTTGTACTGTCTAATTCTCTGTTATTTGTTGCCTGTGTAATAAAATATATATACTATGTGTAGATAGTAGTAGTAAGACTACTATAAATCGATGTTTTAAGAACTCTTCCTCGTGAAATCGGCGTCTAATGATAGTAGAAACCGGATAGACTACCGGGGAGTGACCTACCGTCTTATCAATTTACACTCGACACCCGGGGTGTGTGTCTTCGGGGACGTAGCTTCCTCGCTAACAGTAGACATCGTGAACTATTGCGTTACACTCGACGACCGGGGAGCCATTAGATATTTCTTCTTTTTGAAATACACTTTGCTATTCCAATCTCCTAGACCTTACAAATGGTATATTTCAGCATTTACACTCGACAGGTGGTGTGTGATAAAGACATAGTTTTATATACCACACCGACCGTCGTGTGTAATATGAGCCGGACGCCCCGAGGTCGATTACTCAAATGAGTAACGAGAAACAGAGTTCTCTCGACTCAATTTGGGAAAGCGAGGATCCGGTTTTTGCGAACAAAGAACTCCTTGACATCGAACATATTCCAGACGAGGAACGGATTATTGGCCGCGAGGATGAGATATCTAATCTTGCCAATAGTATCCATCCTGCAATCAGGGGTGGAAAGCCTAGAAACACGCTAATTTACGGAAAGACAGGGACTGGAAAAAGTCTTGTAGCTAAACACGTTACCCAGAGTGCTGAAGACTTCTCCCACGAGCAGGGTACGAGACTCGATCGCGCATATATCGATTGTACCCAAGCAACGACGGAGACTCAGGTTGTTATCAAACTTGCCCGAACATTCAATCGACCAAATGAAACAAATATCTCTGTACCCCTTTCCGGGTTATCGACGAATGTATACTACGATCGTCTTTGGCAGATTCTCGATAGCCTCCACGACGTCGTTATCATCATTCTCGATGAAGTCGACAAACTCCAAGAGAACAACGTGCTAATGCAGCTCTCCAGAGCTGGGGAAGCTGGAAAGATTGACTCATGTAAGGTCGGAATCCTCGCGATCAGCAATAAAATCTCATTTAAAGATTCTCTGGATGAGCGAGTTTTGAGTAGTCTCCAAGAGCGTGAGTTTATTTTTCCGCCCTACGACGCAAACCAGCTCCGCGAAATTATGCGCCATCGTCAAGATGCGTTTCGCGAAGGAGCTCTCACCGATGATGTAATTCCTCTTGCTGCTGCGTTCGCCGCACAAGAACATGGTGACGCTCGAAAAGCCCTCGATATTCTTCGAAATGCTGGTGAACTCGCGAAAGACGATGATAGCGAAGTTGTTCAGGAAGAACATGTGCGAAATGCCCGAGAAAAAGCAGATATCGATCGATTCTCGAAGTTGCTTCAAGACCAGCCAACACAATCAAAAGCCGCAGTGTATGCTCTTTCATTGATCGCAGACGGGAACAAGCAGGAAGAATTCCCCACACGTGAAATCTATGAACGGTATGAGCAACTCACTGAATCGCTAGAAATTGACCCACTCTCACAACGGCGGATGTCTGATCGGTTGAACGAACAGGCTTTTCTCGATATTCTTGGTGTTACAGATCGGGTTGGCCGTGGTCGTGGGAAGGGAATGACCAATTTCTACTACCTTCTTGAGGAGCCAGAAGTCGTCCAAAGCGCGATTGAATCTGATCAACGATTCTCTCCTAATGGATAATTCATGATTTTACACTCGACAGTTGGGGTGTCATACTCTGTTTCTCGGGGTGACGTATTCTGTGTTTTTCTATATGCCGTCTATAAGATATAGTACGCCATTTAACACCCATTTACACTCGACGCCCGGGGTGATCTGTTTTTTGTTCTGACGATATATCAGTACGTCAGTCGGCTTACTTGAGAGAACTTGTAATGTAGTCTTCACCAGCATGCGAAGTTGGTTCAAGCTAATCGAATTTCGCTTCGCACATGGGGTGTGTTGATCCTCGGATCAGGTCAATAATTCATTCTACTCGTCTGGATTGACTGGGCTCTTGTACTGAGATCGGATTTTGTCTCCATCTCGCCACTGCCAGTAGTAGTA
>NZ_NHNZ01000112.1:0-642 GCF_002727095.1 Halorubrum sp. C191
CGCGCCGACCTCGTCGGTGAGCGCGTCGAGGATGGCCTTCATCGTGCCGCCGGTCGAGAGCACGTCATCGAGGACGAGGACGCGGTCGCCCTCCTCCACGTCGTTGATGTACATCTCCGACTCGGAGTAGCCGGTCTCCTGGAACAGCGGGACCTCGCCGTCGAGGCCGTACTGGCGCTTCCGGATGACGACGAGCGGGATGTCGGTCATCAGCGAGAGCGCGGTGGAGATGTGGATCCCCATCGCCGCGGGGGTGACGATCTTGTCGACGTTCTCCAGCTCCGCCTTCCGGATGATCCGGATGACGATCTCCCGGAGCAGCTCCGGTTCGAGCATGGGGACGCCGTCACTGATCGGGTGGACGAAGTACTGGTACTCGCCTTTCTCGATGATCGGCGCGTCGAGGAGCGACTGCCGCAACTGGTCCATGTCGCGGGTACTCGGCCGGATTAATAAAGCGTGGCGGTTGCGGGATCGCGGTGTGAGTCGATCGCACGACGACTCTCCGCGAGCGAGACGCGGTCGAGACCCAACGCCGGATCGGCTCGAAACCCCGGCTCCGAGGCCGTACGACAACATCATTTATAAGCAGCTGATCGACACGATCACCACCGAACCCCCGGCCGCGAGGCGGGCGCACGC
>NZ_NHNZ01000128.1:0-748 GCF_002727095.1 Halorubrum sp. C191
ACGTTCAAAGCTGAGTTACTTGCTTAGAGATGCGTGCATTAACTACACGACGTTTAGAACTAGTTAGAAAGTGCCCTTTCGTTTCCGAATAATGATTTCTCGCACCTGTTCAACGTGGTTCGTCTCGGATTGGACGAATGCTGTGAGGATGGCTTCGACGATCTCGGAGCGGCCGACTCCGAGATCGTCACACTCAGTGACCAGTTCATCCACTTCTCGCACGATTTCCTCGTCAACAGCGACTCCGAACTTCTCTTTCGTCATAGCTACGACAAGCTAAGAACAGTGTGTACCAAGTGTACGACGCTTTCAATTCATCAGAGCTGATTCAGCAAACTATGTGAACTCTTCTATGACACTCTCACAAGGACATCTACGGCATTCGCCCCGTCGAACGAGAGCTTCAAAACACGGTTGTCTGGCTGAGCTGTGGCTTCGATCGACCGCCGTCGAGAGACGCGGTCGATCGTTTCCTCACTGACCTCGAACACATCGTTGACGAAGTCTTTGACCGACTCGTCGAGCAGGCCGCCGTCCGCGGCCTGCTCGACTTGACCTACTGTATCGATTCAACGGACGTGAGGGCGATGCCTGCTGATCAAGACGCGACGAAGTGCTACGATCCAACCGACGACGAGTACTACTACGGCTACGGCTGTACGATCGTCTCGACCGGGCAAAAGATCCCGGTTGCAGCGGAGTTCACAGAGAGTAAACAAGCGCCAGAGGAGACGGCGATGCGCGTCAC
>NZ_NHNZ01000008.1:0-613 GCF_002727095.1 Halorubrum sp. C191
TGTCGATGTGATCGACTGAACTTAAGTCCGAACAGTCAGAGAGCAAATGTATGTCGAACAACCTGATGGACGAGATGGCTCTGGACGACCAGGCCATGCGTCCCATCATCGAGAACTCGGATATCATTGGTGGCGTTTACTACATGAACTACGACGAGTGCGTCATCGTGAGCAACGACAAGTGGAAAGACGAGGCCGGCGGTGTTCCTCGGCATTCGTACCTACTTGCAACAGCTACGGACTGGGACAACCCGGAGGAGTTCGAGGAAGAGGATGCGTACGCGATTCTGCTTCGAGCCACGGGGCCGGAGAAGCTCCCTGCTGAGGATGACTTGATGAAGGTGCGTGAGGAAGCGATGCGGCGGAAAATCACCAACGACACCGCTGTAGATTCCTCTCAGGTGCCGGGGACTAGCGAGGAGATCATGGACGTTCTCACCAAGAACGAAATCCAGTTTTCATACTCACGGACATAAATACGCAAACACATCTGGGATTTCGACCCGGTCGAGTACAGAGAGAGCAGCCTCACGGAGATCGTCGAGTGTGTCAAACAGGCGGTTCCCAAGTTCTTGATCAAGTTGTCTCCAACACTCTTCCGCGGGGTTCAGCT
>NZ_NHNZ01000154.1:0-518 GCF_002727095.1 Halorubrum sp. C191
CGCTCGGCGATGATCCGGGCGTCATCAACTTCCGTCACACCGAAACTCAACAGCGTGTCCGTGTTCCCGAACATCTGCTTGAGCGTCTGGGGCGCAATCTCCCGCACCTGCGAGGGGTTCTGGAGACACGTCACGACGCCCATCTTCCCAGACCGGGCCTTCGAGAGCATCTTGTCGAGGGCCATGTTCTCTGAGGCGATGTCGTCAAACTCGTCCATGAACGCGAAGAAGGGCTCGCGGTCGGCCTCCTCGATCTTCTCGCGTTTTCTGATGGTCGACCACACGCGGCGCATGATCCCCGTGGAGACGACTTTCCGGATCTCGTCAGACCGCACCGTGTTCCGGACGAGAATGATTTTCCCCTCTTCGACGGCGTGCGAGAGGTTAATCGTCCCGTCTCGGTGGGCCACAATCCCCCGGCTGATGGGGTCTTCGACCCAGTCTTGAATCCGGCGGAGAACCGGGTCGATCTCTTCGGTGTCCATCTCCGCGATTTTCGTGGTGTACTCGTGGATGAA
>NZ_NHNZ01000155.1:0-560 GCF_002727095.1 Halorubrum sp. C191
AGTCTCGTGGGCTCGACCCGCCGGACTGATCGACGACCTCGCCGATGACCCCGGAAGGGCGAGGCACCTCGCATCGGGCACGCGCCGCGAAGGCCGGTGTCCCAGCACCGGCCCGATGCTCACACGGTCACCAAGCAACCATGTCAGCACCTGACACTACCGACGACGGCGGTATAGACTCCACGGAAGCGCAAGACCTCAACACCGGCACCACGCTCACGGCGGACGGTCCCGGCGAGTTCTGGTGCCACGCCTGCGGCGCTCGCTGTACCCGCAACCAGTCGAACGGGACCGAGTACGGCCACCTCCTCGACTGCCCCGAGCGGGACCTACCGGACCCGCGAGAGGCCGACGACTGGGAAGGTGGTCCGTTCAGCCGTTCAGTCGGTGAGGGCGTCGTCAAGAGCAAGAAGAGCAGTCAGCTAGCTTCCTGTCTGGAGGCTCGCGACGATGACTGATCGAGTCCACCTCGACAGTCCTCGGTTCCGCCGGCTCGCGAAGGCCTACTCGAACGAGTACCGTCGCCTCATCCTCCTCCTGCTCCACCGAGCCCACGAGAC